>JBKHBM010000192.1:0-4990 GCA_046542385.1 Desulfatibacillaceae bacterium
GGACCATAGTCCCGTGTTTTCCTCCGGATTTTCAGACAGGGCCCGTTCCACGTACTCGGCCCTGATGCCGTTGTCCTTTACGGAACCGGCAAATGACGCGGTGATGGTATGGGTGTCCGAAGCCAGCCTCGAGTCGGAACGCATGCGGTAGTCCGGGCCCACGAGCACGGTGTCGAGGGTCTCCCCCAGTACGTCGGAGGCTCCGCCGATTTCCCGTGACATCACCATGTTGATGTAATCCGGGGTGAACTGCACGGCCACTATGAGGCTGGTCTTCATTTCCCGGAGGACCGGGGCCGCCGCGAAGCCCACGACCTGTCCGCCCGAAGGTTCGTAGGAATCCAGGTCGCTGAGGGTGGCGAACTGGGTATCCTTGACCTTTTGTACCAGGCGCCCCAGGTGGGTGTCGGCAAGGGAACCGGTAAGCACGTTTTCGTGGTAGTCCGCCGCCTGTTTTTTGGAGTAGAACACGTATCCGGCCGTGTCGATGAGGTACAGGTCCTCGTACATGTTGGTGGTGGCAAAACGGGCCAGAAAATCCTGCTGGCCCTCGGTGCCCGCGTGAAAGGCCTCCTCGAGGTCCATCTCCGTCACGGCAGCCCAGGTCACGTTTTGGATACGCACAGGCTCCCATGCGGTGATGACGAGATGGTCGCGGTAGCTTTCCCGTATCCCCGAGCCGGCCGCGCCCCTTAGGGCCTCCCTGGCCGCCGGGGTCTTCATGCCGTTTTCATCGATGGTTCCGGCAAAGGAGGCTTTCACGGAATGGCCCACGGGGTCCTGGATGGAATCCGAGCGCATTCGGAAATCGGGGCCCACAAGGTAGGCCTCCCCGGTTTTGCCCAGGCCCTCCCTGGATTGCATGATGGCGTTGATGTCCTGCACGGTTATTTTCGCGGCCAGCATCCCGACCAGGTTGTCATCGTTGTCGAAGACCGGAGCCCCCATGTAGGCGGTGGCGCCTTTTTCATCCTCGCCGATTCGCTGGAAATCGGAAAACGCGGTTCCCTTTGATTCCGCCACCCTCCGGGCCAGACGGGCCAGGCCGGAGTCCCTGAACTGACCGTTTGTCAGGTCCCTGCCCAGCTCTTCGCCCCGCATCACGCTGTACGCGACAAGGCCGGTGTCCATGTGTACCAGCAGCAGGTCCTGATAGTGGTTGGAAGCCGCGACTTTGTCCAGGGGGTAGCCGAAGAGGCTGGTCAGTTTCTCGAACTCCCCGGAGTCGGGCAGCAGCCGGTTTTCGTTGTCGCGGAGATGGGCGTCCAGTTTTCTGTACAGCGTCTTGACCGGATAACTCTCCGAGTGCGTCTCCAGACTTTTGAAGGCATTCTCGAAGTAACGCTCCACCTCGGTTTTGCGGATCTGCGCCAGGGCCGCCAGTCTGTCGGAGGAGCTGTCCCGCAGCAAGGCGATCACGTTCGCCAGGGCCTGAATCTTGTTCAACCGGAAGATGAACAGGTCTGAGACCTGGGAAGCCTTGAGACTCCGGACGGCGGCCAGCTTGGATTGAGTGTCCTTGATGAGGGCGTCCCGGGCCCGAAGATAGGATATGGCTCCGCCCGCCATCATGGGTATCAGCGACAGAATCAGAAACCACAGCAGCAGTTTCCCGCGAAGGCTCCTGTGCAGGGGAAGGCCATTTCTGCCGGAAGCCCTCGCCCGAATTTTCCGAATCCATTCCATTGCGCGTGTCAACATGGTGATACCCCCTTTGAGTCCCGGGCCGGGGACGGCTTGACATTGTGCAGCCGTCCGGAGCGGCGACAGGGCGCCGGATGAAATGGCGCCGGGGCACCGGATCGGTCCGGTGCCGTATATCGTCGAATATCGGCGGCCGGGCCCCGTTTTTCCGGTGACGCCCGTAGCCGCCTGTCTCGATTGCTGCCCAGTGTCTCCCGCGCGAACCCGGCAAGTCCCGGCGACGGGCATAATGGATTCAGAGGGGGAGCGCCACGGCGTCCCGACACACCGGTAGCGGCTCCGCCGCAGTCAGATTTCCTCGTGGACGACGATTCCCGGGGAGGCCAGCAGGCGTTCCATATCCAGGACCGTCAGCATGTCGTTGGTCACGCCCCTGACGTATTCCTGCGCCTTGCTGGACACGGTGGCGGTTCCGGCATGCACCTCGGACACGGGGAGCTGAAGCACCTCGGGTACGTCGTCGGCGACTATGCACAGCTCCATCTGGCTTGCCGGTCCGTCCTCGTGGCCTTTTACGAGAAGCAGGTATGGCGTGCCGGTGTCCGAACGCGGCGGCAGGCCCAAAAACCTCGCGATGTCCATCAGGGAGTAAATCCTTCCCCGAATATTCACCACTCCCGCCAGGAAATCCGGGGTACACGGAACACGGGTCCTGTTGCCCAGAGGCTGTATTTCGCGCACCAGTTCGATGTCTATACCGTAACGTTCCCTGCCCAGGGGGAAGACCACCAGGTTCAAAAGGTTCTCCTGGGCGGCTTCCTCGTCCGGTAGTTTGGCCAGTTGTCGCGCCCGCCTGTCCAGAACGGCCTTCACGCGGTCCTCGTCGGAATCGAAGACCTCGGCGCCGGTCGCGTCCTCCGGTTTGTCCTTGGAACTCATCCTGGCAAGCTCCTGTTGATCGGTTCGGGGTTTCATTCCACACGCAGCATGCCCAGAAGCTGGGCCGCTGTCAGTCGATCCGAGCCCTTGACGACGTCGTCAGGGGGTAGTTTGCTGGCCATCCTGAGAGCGTGTGACTTGTGCCTCGCAGCTTCGTCGTCACGGCCCATCTGACGCAGGATATTGGAAATGGTGAAGTGGGCCAGCACGAACTCAAAATTGAGGTACACCGTCTTTTTCAGGTGGGCCAGGGCCTCGTCCAGGCGTCCCGCCTCCTGGTGAATCAGGGCGAGGGTGTAATGCGTCTCCTCGAGAAGGGGATCAGCGTCCACCGCCTTTTTGCACCATTCCATGGCCTGTTCCAGCCGGCCCATGTTCGCATGGGCCCGGGCCATCTGAAACAGGGGCCACGGGTTGTCCGGCGTTGTCGAGACTATGGACCGCAGCCCTTCCACCGCCTTCTCGTACTCCCCCTGCTTCATGAACTCCATGCATTTGTGGTAGGTGCCCTCCGGATCCTCGACAGCCTGTACCGAAGCGACCGCGGCCACCGTCGGCACGGGGCGGGGCGGTGGCTCGGGAGCCGTCTGCGCGGTGAAGGTCCCGGCAACGGGTTCCGGGGCACGCTGAAAAGCCGGAGAGCGTCCGGGATTCGTCCTCTGCGCGATCCGGAAGGACACCGGGGCGGTCTCTTCCCTCCCCATTGGCGGAAACGAAGCCTCCGGCCGGGCAGGTTCCTGGGCGCGCTGATACAGGATCGCCCCGGGAAAATGCCGGGGCTCGAACCGGTTGCTCATGATGCCGGGGGCTTCCGCCGCGCTGACCACGAGCCAGCCATGGGGCAAAAGGCATTTGTGGAAACGTTCCGTGACGTCCCTGATGACCTCTTCGTCCAGGTAGATGGCCACATTCCTGCAAATGATGAGGTCCATGGCCGCGGTGTCCGTGGCCAGGGCCGGATAAACGTCCTCGGACAGGTTCAGCGGACGAAAGGTCACCATCCGCCTGACATTCTCGTGCAGGTGATACCTGCCGTTCCTTTCGGTGAAGTAGCGCTTCTTGACGCGAGGATCGCACCTGCGAAAGGACCACTCCCTGAATTCGGCCTTCCGCGCGGTGTCCAGGGCCCGTTTGTTGATGTCGGTGGCAAGTATCTGGATGGTCCACCTCTCCGCGTTGGGAATCACCTCCTGAAGCAGCATGGCAATGGAGTAGGGCTCCTCTCCCGACGCACAGCCAGCGCTCCACAGACGCAGCCTCCGGTCTCCCGCGTGGATCGCGGCAAGCCGGGGAAGAACGCTGTTCCGAAGGGCGGCCATCTGGGCGTCGTCCCGGAAAAAATACGTCTCTCCAACCGTGACCAGGTGAATCAGGTCCTCCCACAGCCTGCTGTCCGTGGGATTTTCACGCAGCAGCTTGTAATACTCGCGCCGATTCCGGGCCCCGGACTGCCGCGCCGCCGCCACCACGCCCCGGACCAGTGCGTCCGTGCGCCGGTGCAGGAACTGTATGCCGGTGCGCTCGACGATCAACCCGCGAAACAGGTCGACCTCCTCCCTGGTCAGCGGAGGAGGTGGGGCGCCGGGCGCGTTTCCGGTCAACCTCGCCATCATTCCTGGGATTCGCCTTTCAACAGGGCCTTGATGTGTCTGGCTGACGGTATGAGCCTGTCCGTATCGACGACCATGATCAGTTCCTCATTCCGGCGAATGACGGCTCCCACCGGACGGGCCTTGGCCCTGGGGGCCGGCGGGGGTGGCTCCACCTGACGGACGGGCACCTCAAGAAGTTCTGTCACCTCATCGACCATCACCGCGATGGAACGCTCGCTGCTGTTGGCGACGATGATGCGGTCGTCCAGGCCGGGGGGTATGGCGTCGAATCCAAAGCGCCGCCTCAGGTTGACCACGGGAATCACCCTGCCCTGGAGGTCGATCATCCCCTCGACGTAAGCCGGGGTGGCGGGCACCGGGGTTATACGCACCATGCGCACCACGCGTTCCACCCTGTCCAGAGGCAGGGCATACTGCTTGTTGTCCACGACGAAGCAGACGAACTGGGTGGTGGCCCCCCTGGCCTCGGAAGCCTGAGCCTGTTCGGCGGGTTTACTGTTGTTGGATGCCGTTTCCGTTGTGGTCATCGACTAATGCTCCCTGTTGACGGATGCAAATCCGCGGCGACTTGTTGACAACGGCAGGCCATGGCGCCCGCCGGGATGACCGATGCTCCGGTGCCGCGCGGGACACCGGCGTGACGCCCGAAAATACGGTGATGCAGGTTGTGTTCCAAAGACTGGAACGGAGCTGGAAAAAGGTCAACCGGATTCACGGAGGGCGCACGCTCTGCCGTTATCAGCCCGTTGAAAAACTCGGAATTTGCAGCCTGTTCAAAAACGATGAGATGCAAG
>JBKHBM010000067.1:0-25009 GCA_046542385.1 Desulfatibacillaceae bacterium
TGCACCTGGGCCCCGGCCTTCGCCGGGGCGACGGAATGGGGTCTCGCTTCGCCCGTTTTGTTTGTTGGGTGAACCCGCGATTCGGGCGGAACCATCCAACCTCCCCGGAATTCGCGCGCCTTGCATCTGATCGTTTTTGACCGGGCTGTAAAGTCCGGGTTTTTCAGCGAACTGTGATAAATGGTCCAAAGCCGCGCGGGGTTTCATTTTTGGGCTTGCATTGACCGGACATTTTTTGTATTTTGGCGCAAACACTGCGTTTAGTGGAGAAATTTCCCCATTGGAAAGGTTTCACATGTCACGCCCCAACACCGCGCCGGCCTTCCCGGACAGGGATTAAAAGGTTCCTGGTCCGCCCATCATGGATGCCATTGTCCCCTTTTCCAAACCATGTCACCACGATGCGACACCAAAGGCCTTGCCGTGATTTCGTTCAGGGCGTAACGTGATACAGAGCAACCCGGCCGTCGGCGCGATGCGTCGCAACGCCGCGACAACCCACTAGAAGGAGGTGAATAGCATAGACAAGCGGGTCAACATCAACAGGAACATACGGGCCAAGGAAGTCCGTCTGATCGATCAGAACGGGCAGCAGGTCGGCGTGATTCCCACCCATCAGGCCCTGGCGGTGGCCGAAGCCGCCAGCCTGGATCTTGTCGAGGTGTCCCCCCATGCAGACCCACCCGTCTGCAAGATCATGGACTACGGCAAGTATCGGTACCAGCAGGACAAAAAGCGCCAGGAGGCCAAAAAGCGCCAGAGTGCCCAGCAGGTAAAGGAAATCAAGCTCCGGCCCAAGACCAGCGACCACGACCTGGGCATCAAGCTGGGCCACGTGGAAAGGTTCATCAAAAACCGGGACAAGGTGAAAATCACCGTCATGTTCCGGGGACGCGAGATGGCCTTCCGCGAGCGGGGCCTCCAGATGCTGGAACGCGTAAAGGAGATGACGACCGACTACGCCATCGTGGAGCAGCATCCCAAGTTTGAAGGGCGCACCATGACCATGGTACTGGCACCCCAGGCCGCACCCAAAAATTCGTGAAAAAAACGAATCCGGGGCTTGCGTCCTTCTCGCGCCCATGATACAACGCCCGTTCTTGCCGTACTTTTCCCATCGGGAACAAGGCCGGTTTTTTGTTTTTATGCTCCGGCCGGCTCTCGGCAGGGCGAAAATGCGCAATGCCACGACGCTGCGATCCCGCAATGCGCGGCGGCGGAATGCCGCGTGGACGGGATCGTGCGGTTTGTGTGCAAAAAAACCGAAAGAGGGTGAGCAAGATGCCGAAAATCAAGACCAACCGCGCCGCGGCAAAGCGGTTCAAGAAAACCGGCAGCGGGAAGTTCGTCTTTCACAAGTCCTTTGCCAGCCACATCCTGGCCAAGAAGACCAGGAAGCGTAAACGCCGGCTGCGCAAGGCCCACGTGATCGACCAAGCCAATGTAAGAGGCATCCGCCGGATGCTGCCATACGTCTGACGACCGCGGCGGAAGGGTCCGCGAGGGCCTGCCGCGGCATGGGAGTGAACGACAATGCGAATCAAACGTGGATTCAAGGCCAGAAGGCGCCGCAAAAAGGTATTGAAGCTGGCGCGGGGCATGCGTGGAGGCCGCAGCAAGCTGTACCGCACAGCAGCGGATTCCCTGGACAAGGCCCTCAGCTACGCCTACAGGGACCGCAGGCAGCGCAAACGCGACTTCCGCCGTCTGTGGATCACCAGGATCAACGCGGCCGCCCGCCTGAACGGGCTTTCCTACAGCCGGTTCATCAGCGGCCTGAAAAGGCAGAACGTCGAGCTGGATCGCAAGGTTCTGGCCGAGCTGGCCATCAGCGACCCTCAGGGTTTTGCCCGCATCGCCGGCCTGGCCGCGGAAAAAGCCTCCTGACAAGCCCGGACGGACAGCCACCCCTCAGCGTCCTTTTGGGCGACGCGGGGTGTTTTGTTTGGGACGCAAGGGTAATCAGAATATCCTTCCGTTTGACCGCAGGATGGCGAACCCCGGGTTCGCCCCGCCCGAAGGACACGGTTGACGTTGGCGAATACAGCGTTCGCCCGTGAATCCGGCGCATGGAGGCCGGATTCATTCGGAAGGGAATGGCGCAAATCCCGGTAACCAGAGCGGAACCGAGCCGTGAACGAGAACATCGACGAGATCAGGGCCGCGGCCCTTGCGGAATTCGAGAGCGCCGCCACGGAAAAGGACGCCAGGGAAACCGCGGTCAAGTACCTTGGCCGCAAGGGCGTGGTCAGCGAAATCATGCGCGGGCTGGGCGGACTGCCCCCGGATGAGCGCAAGGACGCCGGACGGCGCGCCAACGAGCTGAAAAAGGCGCTGGAACAGGCCGCCAGGGAAGCCGGAGAGAGGGTCGCCAATGCCGCGGCCGGGGGTGACGCCGGGCTCGACCCCACCCTGCCCGGCCGGCCCGCCCCTTACGGCAGGCTCCACCCGTTGACCCAGGTGAACAACGAAATCTGCGACATCTTCGTTCGCCTGGGCTTCGACGTCGTGGAAGGCCCCGAAGTCGAACTCGACTACTACAACTTCGAGGCCCTCAACTTCCCAAAGGACCACCCGGCCAGGGACATGCAGGACACCTTCTTCGTGTCCGAGGACGTGGTGCTGCGCACCCACACCTCGCCGCTCCAGGTCCGCACCATGGAAAAGCAGCGGCCTCCGGTGCGCATGATCGCGCCGGGCCGCGTGTACCGTTGCGACTCGGACATCACCCACACGCCGATGTTCCACCAGGTCGAGGGCCTGGTCGTGGACAGGGGCATATCCTTTCCCGACCTCAAGGGATGTCTGGTATCCTTCGTACACCACATGTTCGACCCGGAGACCAGGGTCCGGTTCCGCCCCAGCTTCTTCCCGTTCACCGAACCCAGCGCCGAAGTGGACATCCAGTGCGTTTCCTGCCGGGGCGCGGGGTGCAGGGTATGCTCCCAGACCGGCTGGCTGGAGATCCTGGGCGCTGGCATGGTGCATCCCCGGGTGTTCGAGTTCGTGGACTACGACACCAGCGAATACACCGGGTTCGCCTTTGGCCTGGGCGTGGAGCGCATCGCCATGCTCAAGTACGGAACGGACGACCTTAGGCGGTTCTTCGACAATGACCTTCGATTCCTGAGGCAGTTCTAGCCATGAAGGTAAGTCTTAGCTGGCTCACGCAATACGTGGACGTGGACATGCCCTCCGGGGACCTGGGCCACATGCTGACCATGGCCGGCCTCGAGGTCGAGGCGGTCGAGGACCGATACGCCCACCTGTCGACCGTTGTCGCGGGGCGCATCGTGGACAGCACGCCCCATCCAGAGGCGGACAAGCTCTCCGTGTGCAGGGTGGACGCGGGCGGACGCGAATACGCCGTGGTCTGCGGCGCACCCAACGCGGCGCCGGGGCTCGTGGCCCCCCTGGCCCTGCCAGGCACAGAGTTGCCCGACGGCACCGAAGTGGGGGAAGCCCGGATCCGAGGCGTCCTGTCCAGCGGAATGCTCTGCTCCGAAGCGGAACTGGCGCTCGGACCGGACGCCGGCAGGCTGCTGGAACTGGACGCGGATACGCCGGTGGGGAAAAACCTGGCCGACGCTCTTGGGCTTTCCGACACGGTCTTCGAGATCGGCCTTACGCCCAACAGGCCCGATTGCCTGTCGGTCGTGGGCGTGGCCCGGGAAGTCGCGGCGATCACGGGCAAACCCCTCAGGACGCCGGAAATGACACTGCCCGAGGGTGTGGGCGACGCCGCCTCCGAGACCAGCGTCACCATCGAGGCCCCGGAACACTGCCCGAGGTACGTGGCCCGCCTGGTCAAGGGCGTGAAAATCGGACCGTCTCCGAAATGGCTTGCCGACCGGCTTCTGTCCGTTGGAATGCGGCCCATCAACAACATCGTGGACATCACCAATTTCGTGATGATGGAGCTGAACCAGCCCCTGCACGCCTTTGACTTCAATCGCCTGGAAGAGCACCGCATCGTGGTGCGCACGGCGGACGAGGGCGAGCGATTCACCACCCTGGACAGCCAGGAGCGCGTGCTTACGGCGGACACGCTGATGATCTGCGACGGCGGGCGCCCCGTGGCCGTGGCCGGGGTCATGGGCGGCGAGAACTCGGAAATCGTGGATACGACCGAGGACGTACTCATCGAAAGCGCCTGGTTCAATCCCGCCAGCATCCGCAGGACGGCAAGGCGCATGGGTCTCTCCACGGACGCCTCTCACCGGTTTGAACGTGGCACCGACCCGGAAGGCTGCGTGCGCGCGGCTGACCGGGCCGCGCAACTCATGGTGGAAGTGGCCGGCGGCAGCCTTGTCAGGGGGGTTGTGGACGCCTATCCCCGGCCCTGGGAGCCGCCTGTGGTGGAGCTTTCCGTGGACCGCTGCAACATGCTTCTGGGCAACCGGTTCTCCCGGCGGGAAATCGAGGGATACCTCGAGGCCGTGGGCATCCGAATAGAGCCCGGCGGAGGCGACACCGTCACGGCCCGTCCTCCCAGCCACCGCGTGGACATCTTCCGGCCCGAGGACCTGGTCGAGGAAGTTGCCCGCCTTTGGGGATACGACAACATTCCCGTGACCTCGCCGGTCATGGCCATGGACGCCGCGGAGCCCGATCCTCGCCGGCTCATGCGCGACCGGCTGCGCACCGTCATGGTTGGCCTGGGCTTTTACGAGGCCGTGAACTACAGCTTCACCCACGGCACCTCGCCGGACAGGCTGAACGTGCCCGAAGGGGACAGGGTCCGCGCGCGGTTGCCACTGCGCAACCCGCTGTCCGAGGACCAGTCCGTCATGCGCACCAGCATGATTCCGGGCATGCTCATCTCCATGGCGCGCAATCTGAACCAGAACGTGCGCGATCTGCGGCTGTTCGAGGTGGGCAAGGTATTTTTCGCGGATACGGGCGAAAGCCTGCCCGAGGAAGTGGAAAAGCTGGCCCTGCTGGTTTGCGGCACCCGGTACGGCACCACGTGGGCGCACAAGGAAGCCCCGGTCGACTTCTACGACATCAAGGGCGTATGCGAGGGCCTGTTCTCCGCCTTGCGCATCGGGTACGTGCGCTGGCGCAGGCCGGAGGGCGGCGAGGCCGCCTGGCTGAGGCCGGGATACGGCGCCGTCATCGAGGCCGGCGGCTATGTCCTGGGCTCGGCCGGCCAGGTGGACCCGGAAGTGCTCAAGGCCTATGAGGTGAAGACCCCGGCGTTCGTGGCCGAACTGGACGTGGCCGGGTTGCTCACCCTTCTGCCCGACACCGTGACGTACGAGCCGTTGCCGCGTTTTCCGGCAACCTCGAGGGACGTCACGCTGATCCTGGACAAGGCCGTGGACGCCCAGTCCGTGCTGGACACGGTCACCGGCAGGAACGAGGACCTCGTGGAATCCGTGGCGGTGATTGACGTCTACGAAGGCAAACCCATTCCCGAGGGCAGGAAAAGCCTCACCGTCCGGGTCACCTACCGCTCCCCGGAGCGGACCCTGACCGACGACGAGGTGAATCCCCTGCAACAGGCCATCACCGACGGCCTGATCGAGGCCCACAAGGCGGAATTGCCCGGATAGCCCCCAGTTCCCCATCCCAATCAGCTGCATCCCGGGGCGGCCCATGGCCGCCCTTGTTGTTTCCTGGTATTGCAATGTCAACGAACAATGTGGTATGCTCCTGTCAATACAAGACAATCCGACGTGGAGGCGCGCCATGCCTCAACAACTCTCGCTTTTCGACAAACGATACTTCAAGATCGGCGAAGTCAGCGACCTTCTGGGGGTGCGCCCTTCGGTCCTGCGCTTCTGGGAGTCCGAGTTTCCCCAGGTCCGGCCGCGACGGACCCGGAAGGGCCAACGGGTGTACTCGGAGGACGACATCGTGACCCTGAAGAACATCAAGATGCTGCTTTACGACGAGAAGTACACCATCCCCGGCGCCCGGGCCGCGTTGACCCAAGAGGAACCGTCTTCCGTCCCGCAATCGAATCCTGACCGGTCCGTCTCCCTGGGCGAGGTCGTGAACGAACTGCGCGAAATCCGCAAGATCCTCGAGTAATCTCCCGTCCGTATTTCCGCCTTTGTCGTTACCAGGATCCATGCCCGCGATCCGGCCGGACTTTTCCCCACGGACGAAAAGAGGCCCGGAACAACCTGTCCCGGGCCTCTCGATTCTCCAGGTTCATTCACTGCACGATCACGCCCCGCGCCGTCTCCTCGTGGTGACAAGCATGACCACGCCCAGCAGGACAATTGCCGCGGGCAATGACGCACGCCGTACGTGCCCCCTGGACAGGACGGCATCCACGAAGCAGCCGCCGCCACCGCCGTCGGCGGCGCCCAGGGCGTCCGGGCTGCTCCCGCTGTTGGCGCCACCCGACCCCGGGGGTCCGGGAGGACGGTTGGTGGAGGCGTCCGCCCACACTACGCCGGCCAGCAGGGCAGAGGCCTTTTCCGCGACGCGGGCGAAAAATGTCGTCTTCGCCCTGATCGGAACATCCCGGTTCCCCATGTACCCGGCGGCCCAGTGCGGAATGCGCAGGGTCACGTCCGTGGACGCGTGGTTGTACACCCAGTACGCGGTGTAGGGTTCCATGGTCGTGGTTGTGTAGTAGCCGTCCGCCGCGGCCATGGCATCCGTCGGATCGTAGGTCAGTATGGGCTCGCCGCGCAACGGGTTGCCGAGATCCGAGGAATTCCAGCCGTACATGTTCCCCTCGTGGAAAGTCTGCACCTTGGGCCAGTACACGTTATTGGCGAACGGATTGCCCACGATGGACCATCCAGGAGGCAGTGTCATGTAGAAATCCTGGTCCGTCTGGGTACCGATGCCCGGCACGCCGAGCAACCTGTCCGCTTCCACGATCAGCCAGTACCCCTGCCCCGGCGCCATGGGAAAGTCCGCGCCGAATCCGGTGCTGTCGCCCTCCCGGTAATACACGTCGGGATCGCCGGAGGTCTGCTGGCCGGCCAGGTACCCGAACAGGCGCCAGACCGCGTCATTGTACGGCCCAAGGTTGTTGGAGGAGGACAGCAGGGACACGATGTCGTCCGTCACCGCGCCATAGGCGGGCCACGCCACCATGCGGTATGCCGACTGTGTCCTGCCCCCGTCCAGGGATCGGGCGTACGTGTCAGGCTGCGCCACGGTGTACAGGGAGAAGCCCTCCAGGTCCAGGAACACGGCCCCGGTTTCGCTGCCCGTGGTCCGCGTGTACATCCATCTCCCCTCCAACGGGTCGAAGCGGAATCCCGCCATGTCCTGCGTGGAGGCAGGGCCGCTGTACGGGAACCTCACGCCGACCGGGTTCGCGAAGCTGGTACCGGTGGGAGACAGGAACAGGACTTCGCCATGCTCTTCTCCCAGGAACGGCCATCCCGCCGTGACCATGGACACGGTCAGGGTGAGCGGCGCGGACAACGCGTTGGCCGGCACGGTTATGTCCAGCCCGGCCATGGGACCGCTCCTCACGTTGAGGATGTTGTCGACGGTGGGATCGGTAATCACGAGACTGTCGACCGGGTCCGTGAGTATCCGGTGCACCACGAAGTCCCTGCTCAGCATCTCGTTGCCCAGGGAATCCGTGATCCTGAAACGCACCGCCGTCGCGCCCGAGGTGCTGCCGTCACCCAGGGGGCTCAACGTGAAGGTCCTGGACAGCGGGCTGGGATGATCCAGCCGCACCGCGGAGGCTCCCGTGTCCACGGAGACCGTGAACGGCGGCTCGCCGCCCAGTATCTGCACATCCACGTCATACTCCGTGCCGTCCACGTTGAGCGGGCTCGCTCCGTCCGGCGACAGGCCAAGGGGGTCCACCGGTCCGCCCGGCACGTACTCGAACGCGCCGATGTCCGTGCCCGTTCCCTGCGGCCGCACGGTTCCGAGATAGTCGTCCGGAGGCAGTACCGGCATACCGGATGGCTGACCAACCAGGGCGTCCACGCACGGCGACGCTCCCTGCAGGCTGTAGTCTCCTCCGGAGGGGTACACGAACAGCGGATCCCGGGACATGTCCGTGGCGTCCTGCACCACCCCCACGAAGTTGGCGGCGCCGCCCGTGCCGTTGGCGAACACGTCGTTGTATCCGGTGTACACCGTGGATCCGGTGAGCCCCCACAATCCGTTGCCGTTACTTCCCCATATCACGTTGTAGTAAACGTGGGCCGTGGCCTGCTCGACCTCGACGCCCGCCGTGTTGTTGCGGGCCATGGTGTTGGAGACGATCTCGCAATCCAGCGAATCGACCGAGGGCCCCACGGAAACCCCTGCTTCATTCCTGTGTATCAGGTTGTTCTCGACGAGGGCGCCGGAGCCCGTGCCCTGGACCTCGATTCCCGGTCCGTTGACCTGGGTGATCTCGCACTTCTCCACCACGTTGTTGTTGTGGGCGCCGGTCATGGACACGCCGGCCGCGCCGCCCATTATCTTCATCCCGGTCACGACGACTGAACCGGCTCCGTCCAGGGTGATCACCGGCGCGCTGCCCGGACCATTGAGCGTGAACCCGGCCCCGTCCAGGGTGATCCCGGAATGGGTTTCCGCGAGAACGGCGTGCTCGGACAGGTGCGAGCCCAACCGCACGGTGTCTCCCGGGCCCACGTAGTTCAAAGCCGTGTTCAGGGTGCTGTAATCCCCCGGAACCGTGATCGTGGCGGAAGCCCGGACCGTGAAGCTGCCGGAATGGTAACCGCCCTGCAGCGTGCGGCCGCTGGTGTCCTCTGCCGTGATGCTGTAGGCCACTGTACTGCCGGCCAGGTACGGCTGGACCGGATCATGGGTCACCACCACCGACGTGGGCATGCTGGAGTCGACCCACTTTGACACCGGAACACCGTCCACGTAGAGCTCGATGCTCTGTGCATCGATGCCCGCGTCGTCCACCAGGTTTATGGTCAGCACCTGCTGGGGCGATACCCCCGTGGCCCCGTCGACCGGGTCGGTGCTGGCCACCTGCGGATCCTGGGTGTCCACGAACTCGTAGGCGCCCATGTCCGGCCAGTCGTATTGCGGCCTGGTTGTGCCCAGGATGTCGGTTGCCGGAATCGATGGAGCCGGTGGGGTGGACTCGATCACCGCGTCGACGCAGGGCGAGCCTCCAGTCAGCCGGTAGTCGTTGTTTGCCGTGTCGCGGAACAGCGGGTCCATGCTGATGTCGTTGGGCAGGTACGTCTCGGACGCGTAATCCAGTATGCCGTTGCCCCAAACATCATTCCATCCACCGTGTTCCGTTCCCACACCGAACACGCCATAGTTGTCGTTGCCGGCGATTATGTTGTACCAGAAGTACACGTCCGGCACCTCGGCCTGAGACCCCGAGGTGAGTACACCGAGCACATTGTCCGCGGACGTGTTGTTCACCAGGGTGAACGAGGCCGGGTTGCTGTCGGCCGTGTAGTCCCTGACGTGAAAACCGCCATTGGCGCAGCCGAAAGCCACGTTGTTTTCCAGCCACGCCACGCCGTCGGTGTTCACCTCCACGCCGTATTGCTGTATGTCGTGTACGATGCAGTTCCTGACCACCGTACCCGAGCCGCCGTTTTGCCTGATACCATAGCCTCCGCCGGAGATGTCCAGACCGTCGATGGTCACGTTGTCCGCGCCGTCGATGTTGATGACCGGAACAGTTGACGTAATGATCACCTCGGGATGCGTGACCCCATTGGCCGGCACGCCCGTGATGGTGATGCCCGTCAGCGTTGACGGGATGTTGATACTCTCGTTGTACGGACCCTGGTCGGCGGCGACCGCGATGGTGTCACCCGGGGCGGCCATGTTGACGGCTCCCTGAATGGTGGGCGAGTCACCCGGCACATTCAGGGTCCTGGGCTGGGTCACCGTGAAGGTGGCGGGGTCGGACGCGTTCCAGGTTCCGTGCACGTTGGCCGCGCCGGCCGTGTACGTGTGGCTGGACCCGGCGGTGAACGGCGTGGTGGGCGTGTAGCTCACGGACACCGAACTGGGGACGATGCTGTTGATGTCAAGCTCGGACCAGGACACCAGGGAGCCGTCCAGCCACAATTCCACGGTAGCACCGTCCACCGGGGACTCGTTGTCCTCCAGCACAAAGGAGATGCCCGTTCCCGGCGACACGGTGGCGCCGTCGGCCGGGCTCATGTTCGTGAACACCGGACCGGACAGGTCCACGAATTCGTACGCCCCCATGTCCGGCCAGTCGTATTGCGGCCTGGTTGTGCCCAGGATGTCCGCCGGCGGAGTCGAGGGAGCGGGGGGCTGGATGTCGCCCACGCCATCCACGCAGGGCGAGCCGCCGGTGAGCCGGTAATCGTTGCTCAACTCGTCGCGGAACAACGGATCCGTGCTGATGTCATCCGGCAAAAACGTTTCGGACGAATAATCCATGTTGCCATTGCCCCACACGTTGTTCCAGCCGCCACGGTTGGTGCCACCGCCGAACACGCCGTTGTTGGTGTTGTTCGCTATGATGTTGTACCACAGGTACACGTCCGGCTCGTCGGAGATGGACGACTCGGTGCGTACGCCATTGTGGTTGTCCACAATGGTGTTGTGGACAAGGGTGAACGAGGCGGCGTTGCCGTCGCCCAGTGCGTCCTTGCCGTAGAATCCGCCGTTGGCGCAGTTGTGGATGACGTTGTTTTCCAGCCATCCCATGGTGTCGATATTGAACTCGACGCCGTACTGTCCAAGGTCATGCAGGTAGCAGTTTCTGACCACGGTTCCCGTGCCGTAGGACTGTCGCACACCCCAGCCGCCGGAGGAGATGTCCAGGCCGTCGATGGTCACGTTGCTGGCTCCGTCGATGTAGAAGACCGAGCCGTTGGCCGTGGCCCCGGCCACCGGCGCATGGGTCACCCCGTTGGCCGGCACGCCCATGATGGTGACGCCGGACAGATCGGACGGGATGGTGACGTCCTCGGTGTACGGCCCCTGGTCCGCCAGTATCTCGATGATGTCGCCGGCCACCGCCTGGTTCAACGCGCCCTGGATGGAGGCGGAATTGGTAGGCACCACGATGGAGATGTTCGGCCGCACGGTGAAGGAAACCTGGTACGGCGAGGCCATGTAGTTGCCCTCGAGGTCCGCCACGTTCACGCTGTAGGCATGGGTGGAACCCGCCGCGAATGGCGTCGGGGGATCGTAGAACGCTATTGTCGTAGTGGCGTCCACCTGGTTTATGACCAGATCGTTCAACGGAATCGGAGTTCCATCCAGCCACAGGTCGAACGAGGTGTCGTCGATGCCCGACGGGTCCGAGGCGTCCACGGTGATGGAGGTGAACGGAGTGACTCCGAACGAGCCGGGAGCAGGACTCGTGTTCACGGTCGGTCCACTCTGGTCCGTCATCTCGTAGGCGCCTATGTCCGGGTAGTTCACCTGGGGTCTGGCAACGCCGAGGAGGTCCGTGGCCGGGGATGCCGGCAGCGGCGGCTGGCTCGCGGTCACCGCGTCGATGGCCGGCGAGCCGTCCTGAAGCGTGTAATCGCCATTTGCCGGATCCTGGAACAGGGGATCTCCATAGGTGGAGTTCGGCCCCGGGTTCACGTCCCGGTGGTTGAGCGAGTAGGCATTGAGCAGGTTGTAGTCGTTTTGGGGCGTCGCCGTGTCATGCCAGTCATGGATGCCGTCAACCACGTTGGCGATGATGTTGTAGTAGATCAACGCGTCCGCGTGGCCCAGGCCGATTCCGTACTGGCCGCCTTCGATCGTGTTGTGCATGACCAGGGGCGTCGTCGGGAGGCCGTCTCCCGTGTCCTTGTCCACCAGTGCGATGTTGTAGACCTCGTTGTCGTACAGGAGGTTGTTGACGATGCGGTTGTCGAGTCCGCTCCACACCTCGATGCCATGCTGGTTGTCGTGCAGTATGTTGTTCCGGATCACGCAGTCGTCCACGTTGTATCTCAGGGAGATCGGCCAGGACGCACCAGTCATGGTGAATCCCTCGATCACCACGCCGGTCACGTTTTCCAGCGTGAGCAGGTACATGGGGCTGCCGCTCATGGACGGATAGTAGGACGACGCCAGGAAGGTCTGAGCCGGACCGGAACCCTGGAGAGTCACCCCCGAGTGTTGGGATCCGAGTACGACGGCCTCGTTATAGGTTCCCGGGGCCACCAGGACCGTGTCGCCGGATGCCGCCGCGTCCATGCCCTCCTGGATGGTGGCGTAGTCACCGGGCACGTTGATGGTGGTCGGCGGCCGTACCGTGAATGTGTAGGGATTGGACGAGCCGGGTACCAGCTCGTTGTCCGCGAAATCCACGGCGTAGACAGTGGCTGTCAGCACCTGGCTCGCGGCCCACGCGGTGGTCGGGGTGAAGGTCGCACCAACCGCACCGCCACCCAGGTCGACGACGTCCAGTCCGCTGTTCCAGTCATAGGTCATGCCGTCTAGGTTGATCGCCACGGTTTCCGTGAGGATGCCGGACTCGGCGTCCGTGATCTCCACGTACAGCGGCCCGTCAACGGACACACCCGTGGCTCCCGGCGCCGGGTCCTGGTAGGAGATGGTCGGCGGATTTTCGTCCAGGGAGAAGGAACCGCGTTCGGAAAGCGCCATGCCGCGCGCGCCGAAGTCGCACTGGACGCTGGCCAGTGCAACCACGTCCCATTCCCAGGAGGAGGAAACCGGATCACCGCCGAATAGGTCGGCCGGAAAATCCAGTGTGTAGTTGGCGGTGCGGCCGTCATCGGGCACCATCCAGGTCCCGGCCTTTTTGTCCGGCGAGGCCGCGTCGTACAGACGCACGGCATAGGCCGCCGCGTTGGTCACCGGGGTCCATCTCGCCTGCGCCGGCCAGCTTGTGAACGCGCCATTCGCCGGGGAGTCCAGCACCGGCAGGGAGTCGAACAACTGCACGGGCCTCTGGTAGCTCAGATAATGTCCCGCCGAGTCGGTTACCGTGTAATCGGACATGTACCACATGGGGGTTGTGGACTCGCCGGGCGGCAACGCGGGCGTCTCGTAACGCCAATCGCCCCACAGCGCGTTGCCGGTCATGGCCCGGGTTTCCGAACCCACGGTAAGGTCCACGCCGACCATCCCTGCCTCCCTGTCCACCCGGTCGCTGTCCGACGCCCAGAATATGGTATCGAACAGGATACCGCCCTGGGTGGCCGCGAACCAGGGATAGGGCGGACTGATCCTGTCGTAGATGCCGTATTGCACCGGCGCCACGTTGCCGTGGGTTGGCGCGGTGGTGAAGGTGATGGCCAGCGGATTGCCGGCCGTGGCCCCCACCACGGACCTGCCATACAGGTCCTTGAGCCCGTCGGTCACCATCAGGGTGTACGTGGCGCTGTCGGACAACCGCGCATGGCTCTGGGCAGGCTTGCGTATGAAGCGAATACCGGTGCCCGGCCTGTAGTACTCGAGATCGAACATGCCGGTATTGGGCAAGCCATCCGGACCCACGAGATAGATGTTGTAATCCTCGATGGTGCTGGGGTCCAGTTCACCGTCCGGATACAGATGCAGCATGCTGATCGTCGGGTCCACGTCCGTGGCGCCGGCAAGGGGCGAGGACAAAGTCACCTCGGGCACGGGGTCGGGATCGGTCATGAACTCCCAGGTGTGCGGCGCGCCCATTGGATTGCCGTTGAGGTCCGTGATGGAGCCGTCCAGGGTGGCCCGATACACCACGCCGGCCTGCAGGGGCGTGTTGGGGATAAAGGACAGCCCGCTGCCCGACCAGTTGAGCTCGTGGGGCACCACGGCTGCCACGTTGCCGCCGAACCCGTCCAGTTCCTCCAGGGAGGAAACCGCGCTCGCCGCGTTGTACGGCGGAATCGCCTCCGAGAAACGGGCGGAAATGAACCTGCTGGACAACAGCCTCGGCGTCTGCTGCATCACCCCTGTCTGGCCGTCATGCGGCATGGTGCCGACGACAACCGGCGGTATGGATTCCGCCGTCCCCGGAACGGTGGTGAATGTCCAGATGCAGGAGTCCGGATCGAGGAGTGGGTTGAACAATTGCCTGTCCCCGTTTTCCGCCCTGCCCCGGATGACCACGGTGTACGCGGTCTTGGGCAGCAACGGCTCCCAGGGGGTGAACGTGAAGGTGGTGGTGTCGTCGCCATTGACGACCCAGCTGACGTCGCCCTGCTGTTCGCCTGTGTAGTCGTCGTACAGCACATTGCCCCTGCTGTCCGAGATGAACACGTGGGAGCGGCTGCCGGACATCCTCCTCCAGAAGTCCACCACGATGGGTGAATCCAACGCGACTCCGGTGGCGCCCGGCGCCGGGTTTCTGCCCGTTATGTACGGCCCGTCGAGCATGGGGTTGGAGGCCTCGGCGATCATGTGTATCCTGCCCGTACCCATGGAGGAGCTGTTCTGGGCGTCCCAGGTCACGCTGTTTGCCGGCTCCAGGACCACGTCGCCCATGGGGGTGCCGGTCAGTTCCAGTCGATTGCCGGAAACCGTGGGGGTCAGGCTGCTTCCGGGAAAGCCCACGGCCACCCAGCAGCCCGGCGTATAGTAGGCGGCGCTTCCATAGCTGTTCTGGGGCTCGACCGACAGTTCCATGGTGAAGGAGTAGGTCTGGTCCGGCTGCGGCTGCCCGACGGTGCGAATGGCGGTGTCGCCCTCGTCATTGTAGTGCTCGTTCGCGGGCTGGCCGCCCTCGATGGTGCCCGGCGTGGCCGTGAACGTGGGGCAGGCCACTCCACCCAGGCATTCCGCGTTGATCCCCATGTCCAGCCACCCGGGCTCGAAGCCCGGAGCCAGGGAGACCTCCAGTGTCACGGTCTGCAGAAACGTGGACGTGCCATTGGTCACGTCCACGGTACGCGTCATGGCGATCGGCATTAAAGCCGTCTGCGCGGTGGACTGCGTCATGTCCACGCTCACGTAGCGGTTGGCCGAGCCCAAATCGGGCAGGTTGTTCCATTCGTAATACGCCGACGCCGTGTTCGTGTTCGTCGCCACGTCCGGCAAGTAGGTGTCGTGGGAGAACGGCGCGGTGGACGAGTCCACGAACACGTTTTCCACCGCCCGGCCCGGAGTGAGTGATACGAACGGCGATTCCAACAGAATGGGCGTCGCGTCTTGCGGGCCGTCGATAAACAGCCTGTATTCGGTCTGGGTGGAATACGGGTATGGAGTGGAGACGACGAACGAATTCACCCCCGTGGTCCGAATCAGCATGTTCTCTTCGATGCGCACGCTCAACTGGTCGTTGTAGATCAGGACGACGTCCGGCGCGTTCGCGTCCTGGTCGCCGAGGACGGTGACGGCGACTTCCGATTCCGGAACCGTGTCGTATTCGGGATGCGCCGCCGTCACGCTGTACACGGTGGTCCCTCCCGGAGCGGGAAGATTGTACACCGTGTAATACCCGTTTTCGTCCGTGGTGGCAAAACCGGCGAAGGCGCCGTTGGAATCCGTCACCAGAACGTCGGCGCCGGCCGCGCCGAAACCGTTGTCAGTGACAACGGTTCCCGTGAGCAGGGGAGCACTCGAGGCCGCCAGGGAGAAATCATACCCTTCGTACGGAGTCAGCGGCTGGGCGTTCGCCCCGCTGACGACACCCAGGACCGCGCCGGAATCCGTCTGCATGTCTTCGGATTCCCACATGACCACCAGAACGTGAGGCCCCGGAGGCAGCGGGCCGAAGTTGAACGTGGAGTTCAATGTCGGTACGTCCATGGTGTTGATGAGG
The DNA here is from genome assembly GCA_046542385.1 of Desulfatibacillaceae bacterium. Classification (GTDB taxonomy): domain Bacteria; phylum Desulfobacterota; class Desulfobacteria; order Desulfobacterales; family Desulfatibacillaceae; genus JBKHBM01. The sequence continues at coordinate 15,620 of JBKHBM010000067.1, forward strand.
GGCGCGGTATCCAGCTTTTCCACGGGGAACGGGGTTTCCAGGATTTCCGGGTTCATGGCCAGAAGCCGCATGGCGCCGGGCGCTCCGTGGTCGGTCCAGCCGTTCGTGGTCACAGTGATGTCGACGTATCCCCCGTTGGTCTCGTCATACACCGTCATGGCGGGAGCCATGACCGAGATTCCGTCGTCCACGTCCGCCTGGGTAACCGAAACCATTACCGGCGTGGCGGCCTGCGGAGAGGCGGATCCCGTCATGTCGAAGACGTCCAGCATCAGCCAGTGGTCGCCCACCGGCAGCACCGTCTGGTAGAACCCTTCGCACACGCTGGCGTAGACCTCATAATCGTACCCCTGGGAAACGACACCGCCGAAGCCCAGCGGATCTCCGTGGACGTCCACCACCTGGCCCGCCACGGGCGCGCCGCGATGGATGACCAGGTCCCTGATCCGCATTGTGCCCCACGGATCGTCCGCCACGTTCACCGGTATTTCCTCGGAAGACACGAACAGTCCGGCGGCGGAATCCCCGGAGTGGTACTCGAGAAACGCGAGTCCGGGAGGCATGCCGCACAGGGTGTAGAAACCGGAGGAATCGGACTGGGCTCCCGCATACGCGCCGGAGGCCTCGTTTTCCGCCTCGACCCAGACACCGGGCACGCCCAGTCCCTGGTCATCCACTATCCTGCCGCTGAGGCACACGCCCGGCTGGAGGTTGAAATCCACGTTCGACATGTCGGAGGACACGTCCAGAAGCAGGCCCTTGCCCGCATACCCGCTTCCCTCCCATTCCGCGCGCACCCTGCCCGACCCGTCGGGAACGCCCGTTATGGAGTAGGCCCCGGCGGAGTTGGCCGTGAACCCGCTGATTTCCACGGGTCCGGACTGGTACCAGACGCTGGCGCCCCCGGCCGGAGAACCCTCGGCCAGGACGGTGCCGCTGATCATGTGGGCATTGGTGTCCAGCTCGAAATCCACGGGGCTGCCGCCGATGTCCGCGCCCAGGGCCAGCAGTTCCACCTTCGGCGGAACCGCGTACCGGTTGGCGTCCCAGGGCGGAGTGGCGGACACGCGGTAGCATCCGGGAAGGACGTACATGGTGTACTGACCTGCGAGGCTGCTCGTGGTGGACGCCCGGAATTCCCCGTATTGATGCCCGGCTTCCACCGGAACGCCGGAAACCGCGGAGCTGTCCGAAAAACGGGTCACGCTGCCGTGGATCATGCTGGTGAGCCCGGCGTGGCTGGCGATCTCCTCCTGGGAGAGTGCGCCCGAGAATATCTTCGCCTCGTCGATGGAACCCTCGAAACCCAGACCCGGTCCCTCCGCCACGGTGAGCGGAGAAACACCCGAGAATATGGGACCGGTGAAGGGTTCCGGGCCCGCGGCCTGAACGCCGTTCACGTACACGTACATGTCGCTGCCGTCCCATACGCCCGCCACGTGGACCCACTGGTCCCCTTCCAGAACATTGCCCGTCATCACGTAGGTCTCGCCCACGCCGTCGCCCGACGGATCGGCGCCGCTGGCGGACAGGCCGAACTTCACCTCCTGGTTGTAGGTGACCAGGGCGTAGCTGAATTCCCCTGTTTCGAATGACTTGCCGATGACGGTGCGGAAGTTCCAGTCGTTCTCCGGGTCGTAGGGCCTGATCCACGCCATGACCGTGATCGGACCCGTGATGTCAAGGGAGGACGAATCCGCGGCGTCCGCGTAAGCCCCGGCCGGGAATTCCCCTGCCATGGAGAAACCGGACAGGCTCCCGGACCACAGCATGTTGGTGAGATACAGGTCGTTGGCGTAGGTGGACTGGTCGTAGGAGTAGTCGCCGGAACCTTCCTCGAAGGTCCACCACGCCACCAGTTCCGGGGGCGCGTCGGTGCGCTGCAGGTACTGGTCGTAAGCAGCGGAACGAATGCCGTTGGGAGCGTTATAGTCCTCGAAGGAGACCATGTAGGAGGCTGAACCGTAAGCCGCCGAATAGCTCTGGAAACCAAGATAATCCGTGGCGCCGTCGTACATGAGTAGGCTGTTTGCCGCGCCCGCGCCTTGGGGCAGGACGTTGCCTTCGGAATCCAGTTGCTGTCCGGCAAGATCAGCGTAAGAACCATAATCGGTGAGGAAGATCACGGAAAAACGGCCCAGGTCCGGATCCCACAGGGCAATGGGGTCCCGCTGGTCGTTCACGGCCGTGCATATGGGGAAGTTCTGGCTCACCGTCGAGGAATAGGGAAGCCCTTCCGCGGTGATGAACTGGCCGTGGATGTCCGCGTCCGCCCCCCGGTGCCCGCTCCACGCCACCAGGTAGGTCGCGGTGAGCGGCGGCGCCGCAGCCATGGTGAGGCCGCTTCTGTACTCGTCCACCTGGGACACCGGAAAATTGTCGGTGGTGGTGGTGCCGTAGGGACTGCCGTCCGCGTCCAGCAACTGGCCGTAGATGTGGGAATTGGTCATGGTGTCGCGGTAGTCCCGCCATGCGGCCATGAATCGCCCGGTACCGGAGTGCCAAGCGACCACGGGATCCGAGGCATTGTACAGCCCGTTGGCGACGGGCAGGTTGTCGGCCGCGGCCGTGGCGTACAGGGCGCCGTCCGGCTGCACCAACTGGCCGTAGATGTGGCTGTTCAATCCGTCGCGCAGGTCCGTCCACACCACCAAAAAGCGGTCGTTGGTGGCGTCGCGGGTGATTCGCGGCCCTGTCTGCTCGAACATGGCCGTGGAGATGGGGAAATTGTCCAGGCCCTGGGTGCCGATGGTCGTGACCGGCTGACCCGCCGAATCCAGTAATTGTCCGTAAACGTTGTATCTCTGCTCGTTCTGGCCGTCGTCGTCGCGCATGTCCGACCACACGACGAGGAACCTGCCTCCCCCGTATGGGGAGTACTCCACCCGGGGCCGGCCCATGGAGTACGGAAGCGCCGACTCATCCGTGAGTTCCGTTTCTCCGCCCACGGGAAGCCCGTCCGGACCATACAACTGGCCCATCACGTGCACCGCATAGTCCACGCTGTCCTCGGCCAGGTACACCGTCAGGTAATTGCCCGTGCCGGGATCGTACGCGGTGTCCAGGGAGTGCCGGTAATAGCTCGGCGGCGGCGGCCCGGTGGTGCAGGAGGCATACGTGAAGTGCCACGCGATGTCCGGGTCCGGGGTGACCCCGGAGGTCTTGTCGAAATCGTAACTCACCAGGAACTCGTAGGACCCGGCCGAGACGTCGGGCATGAGCTGTCCGTCCGTTCCCGTGACCAGGGGCATGTTCATGACGGAGGTGGTGGTGAGCAGCGCCGCGTCCGCGTCCACAAGCTGGGCGTACACGTTGTCCACTCCGTCCCTGGTGTCCGTCCAGGCGACCAGAAACTCGGAGCACATGGAATTCCAGGCGGCGGACGGTCTTGTCTGCTCTCCGTTGGCGTCGCTTACGGGAAAGTTCGTGGACTCGTCATGGAACTGCGGGACGCCTTCGGAATCCAGTATCTGTCCGTAAATGTTCGCGTGGGTGTTCCTGTAGTCGGTCCAGGTGACCAGGTACCGGGCCATGCTGCCCCCGCCCGCCACAACGGAGGGCGCCAGCTGGGAAGCGGGGGCGGAGCTGATGATGAAGTTCACGGACGTGTCCGTGTTGGTTGGCTGCCCCATGGAATCGAAAAGCTGGCCGTGGATGTCCATGTCTCCGGGCGCCACCTCGTGGGCGAAGGCCACCAGGAACCTGTCCCAGTTGTAGTCGTAGGCCACGTCCGGCTCGCTCTGCCAGCCGGCCTGGTCGCTCACCACCAGGTTGTCGTACACGGTTGTGGAATGTGGTGTGCCGTCGGGAATCATGAACTGGCCGTAGATGTCGCCTTCGGACATCCTGGTGTCCTCCCAGACCACGAAAGCCAGGCCCGAGGAGCTCACGGCGATGGCCGGAGCGATCTGGTCGTAGTCCGCGCAGCTCACACAGAAGTTGCCCCGTCCCTTGCCCGCGGCCGCCGGCAGGAGCAATTCCCCGTTCTCACCGACCAGCTGGCCGTAGATGTCCGGGCCGGCCATGGGATCGGCGTCCACCGCGTTCCTGTGATCCTCCCATACCACCATGTACACGGAGGGATCGCCCCAGGCAAAGGCCACCCGGGGGCTGGCCACCTTGAAGTCCTGCTGGTACTCGGAGATCAGTATCTCGTTGCCCCACGGCGTGCCGTCGGCGTCCGTCAATTGTCCCATCACGGCCATGGAGTACGTCCCCGGTTCGTGAGCCACGTACACGTTGAGGAACCGTCCGGTCTCGGGATTGTGCGCCTTGTCCGAGTCCATGCGGCTTTCGGGCTCGGGCAGCACCTTGCCCTCGGGGCTGAACAGCAGGGATCTGGTAGCGGGATTGTCACCGGCGGGCATTACCTGGTCCTCCTGCCACACCACCAGGAAGTTTCCCTCGCCATCGGCCACCACGTCGGGACGCGTTTCGCTCTCGTCCCGGGCCAGCGGCCAGTTCACATCCACCGTGGTGGTGAGAGGGGCGGTGTCAGGAGCCACAAGCTGGCCGCACACGTCGAAGTCCGCCGACCCGTCGTCGTCGAAAACAGCCAGGAAACGCTGATGCGTAGGATCGTAGGCAAGGCTCGGCCTGTTCTGGTTGCCCGTGGAGTCGGAGACGACGAAATTCGTGTTGGTCGCCGTGTACAGGGGGGTTCCGCCGCCGTCGATCACCTGTCCGTAAATGTCGTTGCCCGTGGTGCCCGTGTTGCGGTAGTCCGTCCACACCACCATGAACGAGTCGTCCGCCGGATTCCATGCCACGGAAGGGGTTTCCTGGGTGACGTTCGCATCGGATACGGTAACCGGGACCTGCCCGGTGCCGTCCCCGGACATCGTGAGGCCCTTGATTCCCACACTGCCGTCCGAATGCGCATTGTCCGCCACCACCAGAAACGAATCCGAGTTCGAGGAATAAGCGATATCGGGCCAGCGGTTGTCCGCCGGGTCGCTGGTCAGGGAGAACTCCGTGCCGTCCGCCGAACCGCCGGGCGTCCAGAACTGCCCGTAAACACGAAAAAACGAGCCGTCGCGATAATCCGACCAGACCGCCAGGAAGCGGTCCCGCGAATCGTCGTAGCCAATGGCCGGTTCGCCCTGGAAATTGGGCCCCGTGGCCATGGGGAAATTGTCGATGCCCGGTGATCCGCCGCGGGTCAAGGGCTGGCCGTCGATGCCCACAAGCTGGCCGTAGATGTCATAATCGGCGTCCATGCCGTCGCGGTAGTCGGTCCAGGCCACCAGGTAGACGCCGGACGCGGGACTGAATCCCACGGCGGGAGGACTGTTCACGTCCACCACGGCCAGGGCGTCGGTGATCGTGTAGGCCTTGCCCATGGGCTCGCCGAGCCAGTCGTGGACCTGTACCTCGATCCAGGTGTTGGTGGCCATGTCCCCGCGCAGGTACGCTTCCAGGAAACGGTCGTTCACGGCGTCCCTGGCCAACACGGGGTTGGCCCGGGACTGGCTTCCCGGAGTCCCCGAGGCAAGGCAGGTGCCCACGGACAGGGTGACTGAAATCAAGGCTGCGACCAACGCAATGGTGTTTCGCGCTTTCATGACGGCTCCTATGGGGTGGCTCGATCAATCTTCGGGCATTTAGACTGTGCGCGCGCGAGACCCGGTTCTTCAGGATTCCGCGCGCCGGAAAGCCGCGCTTTCACCTGCGCGGCATGCAGTCCTCTTGTGCTTCGATTTCCCATATTTACGCCGGGCAAAGGCCCGCCGGAATCATCTCCTCCTGAAGCCGGGCGGCCCGGGCAGCTGTTTTGGAATCGTGGTCGTACTGGTGGTGCTGGTCGTGGTTGTGCTAGTGGTCGTTGTCGTTGTGGAGGTGGTCGTCGTGGTCGGACTGGTCGTGGTTGTCGGCCTGGTCGTGGCGGCCTCGGTGGTGTCCGCCTCGGTGGTGGCCGCCTCCGTGGTGTCGGCCTGAGTGGTGGCGGCCTGGGTGGTGGCGGCTTCCGTGGTAGCCCCGATAACGCTGAATTCGCCCTGCCTGAACTCCTCGAGCTCCTCCTCGGTCATGAGAACCGGCTGCTCGGGGGCCTGTCCCGCCATGATCTGCGTTTTCAACCCTTCGCTCAACAACAGGTACTGGCTGGGATCCATAACGTTCTGCACCTGAACCTGGGAATCGTAACATGCGACGACCGTTATGGTGTCGGACTGCACCCAGACCATGAACACCGTGCCGCGGACACCGCAGATGGCGGTCGGCGTCCTCACGTCGAAGCTGCGCTTCTTGTAGCCTGCCAGGGAGTTGGCGAAAACCCGGATCTTGCCCGTCAACATGGAGAAAAACGCCTTGCGGGTCTTCTTTTTCGGCTCGAATTCGTACTCGGCCAGATCCAGGTGCGAGTTCTGGTCCACACTGACTATGCTGTTGTCGGCCAGCCTGATGCGCAACCTGCCGCCGGGACCCGTTCTGACAATGTCCTTCTGGTACAGACGCACTCCCACCCTGGCGTCCGACAGGCGCTGGTCCCGCTCGATCGTCGCCCGGCCCTCGATTTTTGTGACCCGCCCTATGGGATTGGCCGCATTCCCTGTCGCGGGCAGCAGTGCGACGAACAAAATCAATGCCGCGATACCGGTTCCGATGCATTTTGCCGTCTTGTTCATGGATGTCCTCGTTGTTCGGGTCCCGTTTCCGACAAGGCTCCGTCGCTTAGAAGGAAACGTTCAAAAGCAGTGTGTACACGTTGCGCCGGTACCGGTAAATGTCCACCATCCGGCCGTTGCCGACCGGCAAAAGCCAGTTGGAATCACTGTAGGTGTATGAATAGCTGGCCATCAGGTTGAGCATGTCGTTCATATGGGCGGTGAGGCTGCCCGTGAAGTTCTGGGTCCGGTCGCGCCTGGAAACATGGCGTACGGGCGGAATATTGTCTCCATAGCGTGTATACGTGTAAGTATAGCTCATGTCGCCCCTGAGTTTCCAGACCAGCGGAAAACTGATTCCGGCCAGCCCCTGGTGATACTCGTAGTCAAGGTTTTCGGCGTCGGAATCCTCGATGTAGTAAATGTAACCGCCGCGCAGGGAGGCCCCGGTGTCGAACACGCTCCAGGACTGGATGAAGCCGACCTGCATGGCCTGGGCGTTGGGCGTCCGGTCCTGGTAGTCCTTGTTCAGGTAGATGGCCTGGACGTCGGTATGGAGGCCCATTGGCTCGTCGATGCCGAACACCCCGGAAACCTGGTGCATGGCCAGCCTGTCGTCCGTGGAGCCGAAGTCGAGGTACCACCCGTAGCTGTGGATGTCCCGCTTCGCGCCGCCGGAGTAATAGTACACGAAGTCGTAGGCGAGACGGGCATTGTACGGGCCCTTTCTGATCTCCGTGAATACCGAGGGCGAATGGGACAAGAGGTTGGCCTCGTGCATGTCCTGGTAACCCAGGTGGTAGAACGTGTACCCGGCGCCCAGCTTGAATTTTCGGTCATTCACGAAGCGGTACCTGCCGGTCGCCACCAGGGTCTGGAAGACGTCCTCCCTGTCGGGGTAGACCACATTGGGCAGGGGGTCCAGGGGCTCGGCGACCACGTTGTCGTCCAGACCCACGGAAAACTGGACGAAGGCGTTCCAGGGCTTTCTGTACCACCTTCCCCTCTGCACGGCTTCCAGGGATTTTTCAGCGGCCCTGGCCACCTCGGGATAAGTGCCGCCGGCGCTGGCTCGGACGCTGGAGAACATCTGCTCGGACCTGTCGAACTTTTCCTGCTCGAGATAGATCACGCCGAGCACCTGGTCCACGGAAAGGGCCAGGTCGGGATTGAGTTCCCTGGCCTTTTTCAGATAATCCTCGGCCTTGTGGAGGTTGCCCGCGTTCTTGTGGGCTATGCCGGCTTCCAGCCACGCCCGGGCATGGTCCGGGTTGTTTCGTATGGCCTGCTCCAGGGTTTCGGCGGCCTTTTCGTGTTGACTTCTACGTGAATAGATTGCAGCAATGTCGAAAAAGGCTTTCCGATATGTTTCGGGATTCAGGGCCACCAGACGCCTGAATATGTCCAGGGCCAGGTCCTCGCGCTGCATTCGCTGGTACACCAGGGCCAGGTAGTACCTGAATTCCGGATTCTCCGGCCGCAGCTCGATGGCCTTTTGTATCTTGTAGTGGGCCTCGGACATCCTGTTCCTGTCAAAGGCTTCAACCCCGTCGACGAACAGTTCCATGGCGTTTTTCTGTTCCTCGGCCCGGGTCGCGGCCACCGGCATGAGCAGGAAAACCCCCAAGAGAAGGCAGACGGCCCTCGTAAGCGCGAGTTTGGCGGTCTTTTGCATAGAGTCCTCGCAGAAGTGGTGTGTGGAGCGACTACGGAAGTGAGCATGGATAAATTGAGTCTCAAACCATTCTTAATTGGAGGCCATCCCACTGTCAAGGCTTTTTCCCAAAAGGGGGAAAGCGGCATAACCCTTTCCGATAATTGGCTTTCCGAAACACTATTTGAACTCCTTCTGCTGGCCTTCACCCTCGCCTTTCTGCTCTCCCTGCTCCAACCGGCCTGGTTGATCCTGCCCACCACCATGACCGGCGGTGACACGGGTTCTCATTTTTTCACGGCGCGCTATCTCGTCGAGCACCTTCTGCCCCGCGGCCGGATGTCCGGATGGTGCATGGGCAACTACGCCGGATTTCCCATGCTGGAATACTATTTTCCCGGGCCGTTTGTGCTCATGGCCGCGATTGCCCCGCTGTTCGGCCTGCAAGTCGCCTTCAAGCTGGTGTTCGCCATGTCCGCCCTGCTGGTGCCGATGGCGGCCTGGGCGTTTTTCCGGTTCCTTGGCCGGCCGTTTCCCGTGGCGGTGGCGGCTGCCGCGCTGGCCACGTGTTTTCTGGTGAATGAAGGACAGACCATGTGGGGGGGGAACCTGGCCAGCGACCTTGCCGGCGAGTTCGCCTACGGCTGGGGCTTCGCCCTTGCCGTTGCCTGGCTTGGGCTGGTGCACCGCGCCATGGAGACGGGCCGGCACACGGTGCTTTCCGCCGCGGGGCTGGCCCTGGTGGGCTTTTTCCACGCCTATGCCCTGTTGTTCGCGGGCTTTTCCACGATGTACTTCCTGCTCGTCCCGGGACGGTTCCGGCAAAACGCGGCGCGACTGCTCAAGATCCACGGACTGGCCTTCCTGTTTCTGTGCTTCTGGCTGCTGCCCCTGCTGGCGCACCTTCCTAACACAACCCGGTTCAACATTCAGTGGATATTCCACGACAGGGCCCAGGTGTTCAGGGAAGTCTTCCCAGTCGTCCTGTGGCCTGGCATGGCCATGTTCCTCGCCGCCGTGGCGTGGAGCCTCGTCGCCAGGATTCGCGGCCGCGAATCCAGCCTGTCCGCCTTGGCCTATCAGCCCGTTGAAAAACTAGGGATTTACAGCCTGTTCAAAAACGATGAGATG
>JBKHBM010000193.1:0-4982 GCA_046542385.1 Desulfatibacillaceae bacterium
TGGCTCGGCCTGGTGGGTATGGCCGATCCGGTGCGCGAAGGGGTCAACGACATCATTGAAGTCTTCCATTCGGCGGGTATCGACACGGTGATGATCACCGGCGACCAGAGCCCCACCGCCTACGCAGTGGCCAGGCAGTTGAATCTCTCCGGGAAGGGGCATCTCCGCATCCTGGACTCGGCCGAGCTCGCCGGCCTGGATCACGAAAAGCTGGCGGCCCTGTCCAAAAAGGCCAGCGTGTACTCGCGGGTCAGCCCTGCCCACAAGCTCCAGATCGTCCACGCCCTCCAGTCGGACGGCACGGTGGTGGCCATGACAGGGGACGGCATCAACGACGGTCCCGCCCTGAAAGCCGCGGACATCGGCATCGCCATGGGGAGGAGCGGCACGGACGTTGCCCGGGAGGTCGCGGACGTGGTACTGGAGGACGACAATCTGGAGACCCTGATCCTGGCGGTCAAGGGCGGGCGCACCATCTACAACAACATCAGGAAGTCGGTGCATTTCTTTCTGTCCACGAATCTCAGCGAGATCATGCTGTTGTCCTCGGGCGTGGCCCTCGGGCTGGGAACCCTGCTCAACCCCATGCAGCTTTTGTGGATCAACCTGATTTCCGACATTTTTCCGGGCCTGGCCCTGTCCATGGAGGCAGCGGAGCCCGACGTGTTGGACCGCCCTCCCAGGAAGCCGAATTCCCCACTGTTCGACGGCGCCGATTTCAAGCGAATGGGCAGGGAATCCCTGGTGCTCACCGCCGGCGCGCTGGCCGCCTACGGGTACGGCGCTGCTCGCTACGGAGCCGGCCCGGCGGCCGGCGGCCTCGCGTTCCAGACCCTTACGGTTTCCCAGCTTCTGCATGCCGTAAGCTGCCGGTCGGAAAACCGGCTGCTGTTTGAAAAGGTTCGCCCCCCGAAAAACAGGTACGTCACATGGGCTGTCGCCGGATCGCTTGCCCTGCAGGGCCTTACCATGGTAGCTCCCGGTCCCAGAAAGTTTTTCAGCGTGGCCGCTCCCAGGCTGGCCGACCTGGCCGTGGTTGGCGCTACCGTTGTCGGTACCTTCGTGGCCAACCAGTTGCTCAAGCCCGGATCGGCGCATGGTGACGGAAAACAAACTTCCACACAAGGCAAAGAGGCGCCGGCCGCCGCCTTGCCTACACACTGAACGCACCGTCCGAATCCCGGCCTGGAGGATGACACTATGCGCAAGGATTTTGTCTTCATATCCGAATCGGTTACCGAGGGGCACCCTGACAAGTTGTGCGACCAGATCAGCGACGCGGTGGTCGACAAACTGCTCGTGCAGGATCCTTATGCCAGGATGCGGGCGGAATGCGCCGTGGCCAGCGCCATCGTGTTCATAGCGGTCCGCTACGCGTCTTCCGCCGTGGTGGACTTTTCCCAGGTGGCGCGCAAGGTCATCGACGAGGCTGGTTACGACCAGCCGGATTTCAACTCCAAGACGTGCAGCATACTGACCACGCCCACGGAGCAGGAGTACGACCCCGCCTGGCGGTTCGAGGAGGAAAAGCTCACCGAGGAGCAGATCGAAGCCATCCCCCCGAAAAACCAGGCCACCGTGTTCGGCTTTGCCTGCAACCAGTCGCGGGCCCTTCTGCCCATGCCCATCTTCCTGGCCAACAAGCTCACGCGAAGGCTTTCCGACGTACGCAGGGAAAAGGTGCTGCCTTACATCGCCCCGGACGGCAAGGTCCAGGTGGCTGTGGAGTACAAGAACAGGAAGCCGGAAAGGGTCTATGCGATCACCGTCGAGGCCAGCCAGAGGGGCGACATGGACGTCTCGCCGAAAACACTCCACGACGACCTGCTCGAGACCGTGGTCAGGCCCGTATTCGTGGACGAGGATATTCGTGTCGACGACAGGACGCGCATATTCATCAACCCGGACGGGGCGGTGATCGACGGCGGACCCTCCAGCCACTCCGGCCTTACGGGGCGCAAGAACGCGGTGGACACCTACGGCGAGTACTCGAGGCACAGCGGCAAGGCCTTGAGCGGCAAGGGGCCCTCGCGGATAGACAGGGTGGGGGTGTACGCGGCGAGGTACGCGGCAAAGAACGTGGTGGCATCGGGGCTGGCGGATACCTGCGAGATCACCCTGTCCTATTCCCTCGGCGTCTCGCGCCCCGTGAGCCTGCACGTGGACACCTACGGCACCGGAAAGCTCAAGGACTCCAGGATATCGGCGCTGGTCCAGGAGCATTTCGATTTCCGGCTGGCGGCCATCGTCAGGAACCTGAGCCTGCGCCATCTGCCCTCGATGAACTCGGGCAGGTTCTACCAGCACCTGGCGGCGCGGGGTCACCTGGGAAGGGCGGACATGGATCTTCCCTGGGAAAGGACCGACAAGGCGGAGCTTTTCGCCGAAGCCGGAAAATGAACGGCCCGCAGGCCCGACAAAGCGCGTCGGAAACAAAACCCCTTGAGGACAGCGGTTCCTCAAGGGGTTGCATATTGGTGCCAGGTATATGGTCAATCAGATAAGGGCGGCCAGAAATCCCAGTCCGGCGCTTTCCATGGCCATCGAAACGCCCACGCCGACGGCGGCCCGGCGTATTTTTTTTCCGGCGTTGGAAACCGCGCCATGGACAACCTGGTCATTGTTCATGGCAAGGCAGGCGACGAAATAGCCGTGTTCCTCCAGCGTCCCGAGAATGTTCCCGATGTCCACCGCCTCGGGATCGTAATTCACCACCACGCTTCCGGTAAGCTCGTTCACGGAAACCTCACGGGTTCCCGGTATGCCTTCCAAAAGCGCGCGCGCGGCAAGCCCCTTGGCGGCGTTTCCCTTGAAAGCGGGGCTTTTGACCCTCAACCTTCCCGGTACGTTGTGTACATAGTAGCCCACGTCATGACTCCTGTCAGGGCGGTCCGGGTTTGACGCGCCACCGGTGTCTCACCACCGGCACGGCGTCCCGTGTATTGCTGGCTGCAAGGTACGTCCGGTATGTTATGGAGAGGTTAGGGGACGGTGAATATTCGTTAAATGCCCAATTTTTTGACAAATAGCCGGATCACACGGGCAGTTGGATGTCATGGGGACACCCCGGCCGCCTGTCCGGTGCCGGCGCGATCGATGGCACGGTCCCGGGCGCCATGCCCGGCAGGCTCCCGTGCCTGTCACCGGAATTGGCGACGAAAACATTGAAGTATCTTTGCAGAGCCCCATGAATCGGGTTTTTGGAGGTTCCCAAACAGTGGGTGAGAGGATTGTCGGCCTGTTGGGACGGTCTCACGCCGCGCGTCGGCGGCGTCAGACCACGGCCGGCGTACTTTGGTACAGCCCACGGACCTCCTCCTTGCCTCTCGGCCACCCGAGATCACTCACGGATCCGGGTGTCAATGCCGGACGCCTCCAGGCTCATGGCGTGCGAGCGCCTCCCCGAGGGCTGCCGGAATGTGGCGGATGATCTCGGCGATTCGGGAGGCCGGTGTGGGTTGCGCCTTTTCCCCGGCCAGACGATTGGCGTGAATGGCGATGCGGGCCGCGTCCACAAGGGGGAATCCGGAGCCGGCCAGGGCCACTACAAGGCCCGTGAGGGAGTCCCCCGTGCCGCCCACCGCCTCCATGGCCTCGTGGGAGGGTTCGCCGCATGAAGCCAGGACTCCGTGTTCGTCCGCCACGTGGTCCGTGGCCCCCTTGACCACCAGGAGGCGCGCCGCGTTCCCATGTTCGTAAGCCCGGCGGACGAGATCGGGCACCCGGTTGTCCTCGTGCAGAATGAATCCCCGGGTGTAGAAGGGATGGGGCGCCTGCTCGTCCGCCAGGAAGGCCAGTTCCCCGGCGTCCGGGGTGAATACGTCGTAACGGCCCGCCTGGCCGCTCATCTTTGCCGCGTACATGAATCCCGCGTCCGCCAGGAGAAGGGGCCTTACTGCCATGGCGTCCACGGAGAACAACACCCGGTTGTGCCAGTCCACGTCCGGTTGCAGGTAGTGGAAGGCCAGCGCCTCGTAGCTTCGCGCGGGGAGTACGGATTCCAGGTGCTGATACAGGCGGCGGCTCCCCTTTCCCCGACCGGTGTCCCCCACGAGAAAGGCATGGAGACGCGGACGCCCGAGGTAGTCCAGGGCAAGGGCCGCCGCGGCGGCCAGGGCCGGGGTGCCCCGATTCACGGACACCCGCCGTCCGTCCACGGCCAGTTCCTCTCCATCCGGCACGACCTCCCCCTCGGTGAGAGGAAAGTCATCCCGGGGTACGGTTCCCACGATGGCAATCACCGGCGCAACATCTCCTCATAGGCCAGCTGCAGGGCATAGCCGCACAAGGTGTGTCCGAAGTCCCTGGGCCGCGGGGCTTCCGCAAGGGTTTTGCCGGTCAGCAGGGCCGCCAGATAGGGCACGTCAGGACAGCCGCCACCGGAGATGTTGACGATGACCTGCGTGCGCTTGTCCACGGTCAGCTTCATGTTTGCGGCCCGGACCATGAGCCAGTCGCCAAAGTCCTGCACCTGGAAGATGTCCACGGGTTTGAGCAGGGGGCCGTCCACAGGCACCACCTCCAGGGGGTCTATCGAGGCCTCCCCAAGGACGCGCAGGATGTCCAGCCCCTCGATCAACGGAAAGTCAGTGACCAGATCGCAGCCCCGCTGGATTTCGGGTGGCGGTCCCATGACCCTGATGTCCCGCTTGGCCTGCTTGAGCACGTTTTCAGCCCTGATGACCTCGCTGGTGTGCTCAAAGACCAAGAGCCCCCGGCTGCCCAGCGGCATGCCGGGAGGGGCGCCCTTCTGCTCCTGGCGTTTGAAGAGATCGAGAAGCCCCATCAGCCTTTGACAACCTTGATGTGGTACTCCCCGCCCTGCTCGCTGCTGTCCGCGACCTTCCACCCCTTGCCGTTCACAGCGCGGGACACGTTTTCCCTGGAGGCCTCGGTGTCCACCAGCACCAGGAGCTCGGCAGACCCTGTCTCGTCGATGGCCTTCATGGTCATGAGCACGGGTTGGGGGCAGGACAGTCCGC
>JBKHBM010000194.1:0-4976 GCA_046542385.1 Desulfatibacillaceae bacterium
TACGCAAGTACGCCTTGCTCCTGGCTCCTTGCCCGCCTTGCATCTCATCGTTTTCAAACAGCCTCGGGGTTTGTGGCTGACTGAAAACGCGATCCGCGGCGTACGTGAGAAGCCATTGCCGGGTTTCGCCAGCACCTTGCGGAGCACGCTCTGCCCAACCCACCGGACTGCCCAATCGACCCTGGGTCGTCCGGTGGCTGATCACGTTTTCAACGTACTGCAAAAAACGGTCGGTGATCCTGGTGGATGACTGTTGTGCGTCATTTCCTGGTTTCTTCCAAAAACTGCTGGAACTCCTGTTCCGCGTCCGCGCGAATCGCCTTCTTGTCCACCTTGTGAACACCGGTGGTGGGTATCTCGTCCACGATGCGCACCATTTTGGGCACCGCGTACTTCGCCACCCGGTCCTTCAGGTAATTGGTGACGTCCTCGGGGGCGAGGGAATGCCTTGCCGCGAACCTGGGCTGCACGTACGCCACCACCCGTTCGCTTCCCTCCCTGTAGGGATCGGGAACGCCCACTATGGCGGCCACGTCCACGTCCGGGTGCTCGTAGAGCATGTCCTCCAGTTCCCGGGAGTACACCTTGTAGCCCGAAACCACGATCATGTCCTTGGTGCGGTCCACGATGGTGAAATATCCCCTGTCGTCCACCACCACCACGTCACCGGTGCGGACATATCCCTCGTCATCCAGGCCCGTGCCCGGCTCCGGCCAGTAGCCCAGCATCCGCTGCGGACCCCGCATGCACAGTTCCCCGGGCTTGCCGGCGTCGATCTCCAGAGGCGACAGGGGCTCGCCCGTGTCCGGGTCCAGCAGCCTCACCTCCGTGTCCGGCAGGGGAATGCCCGAGGTGCCCCGGCGTTCGCCGGATTTGCCCCTGGACCCGCCGTTTTTCGAGGACAGTGCAACCAGGAGACCCAGGCCCCGGGTGATCGCGTCGCCCACGATTCTGGGCCCCATGGTGCGCAGCACGGAGTTCACCGTGAGCGTGACGCCCGGCGCGTTCAGCAGGGCGTTGGACACCCGCATGGCCGTGCGCCCGCCGAACAGGCGCAGCAGAAAGGAGGGGTTCACGTGGGTCGCCGGTCCCATCTCGGACAGGCCGTACCCTTCCATGATGCCGCCGCCGGATTTCTTCTCGTACTGCTCCTGAGTGGCGGGAGGAAGGGGCGCGGAGCCTGACATGCCGATGAGGCTGCGGCCCGCCATGGCCTCCTGGGCGATCTTCATAAACTGGGTCGGCACGCCGAACTGCACCACCGGATAATAGGTATTGATCATGTCCACCATGCCCGCCGTGTCCCTGGGGTCCGTCACCAGGATCTGGTCCGCGCCCATGAGGGTCATGGTGTGCATGATGATGTGTCCGTAGGAGTGGAAAAACGGAAGGCCCAGCAGCACCGCTATCGCGCCTTCCGCCATCTTCGCGCCCGCTCCGAATGCGGACAGGTTCTGCAGGGCGTTGGAATACACGCCCCGGTGCGTGATCATGCACCCCTTGGGCAGGCCCGTGGTGCCGCCCGTGAACAGGAGGGTCTCGAGATCCTTTTCCACGTCGTAATCGTAACGCGGGAGGTTGGGCCCGGTCTGCTCGATGAGTTCCGCGGCCCACACCGCCTTTTTCATACGCAGGGACTTTTTGGGAGGTGGCGCCTCGGAGTAATCCTCCAGCCGGAAGACCACCAGGCGCTCCACTCCACCCTTTTGCGCCAGCTGTTTTGCCACGTCCATGTACTGATCCAGGCAGATCAGGACACGGGGCCTGCTTTCCTCGAACTTGTGCACCAGGTTCTGAATGGGCTCCAGGCTGCTCGCCGGCACGTGCACGCAGCCGGCCTTGCCGATGGCGTAGTCCGCTATCACGAAGGGTATTGACGAGGGAAGCAGGCTGGCCACCCGGTCGCCCTTCCCGAGGCCCATGTCGGCCAGGGCCGTTGCCAGGCGGTCCACCTGCGCGAGCACTTCGGGATAGGGCAGCTTGAATCCGTCCTGAATCAGGCCGGTGGCCGGAAACTTTTTCGCCGCCTGGTCCAGAATGTCGTGGACCGGGGCCTCCGGATAGGGGGCCAGGGTCCTGGGCCACCCGAAAACAGCGTATTCCTTGTGCCATGGCAACTCGCGCCTGGGCATGTATACCTCCGTCCCGTGGGTGATGCGGCCGGACCGGTCGTATACCGGCCCGGCGTTGATGATACAACGCTTCGGTGACAGACAGCGTGTCAGCCCGGATTCCGCGAAATACTCCGGAATCCGGGTATTCCATTTACGTGAACAGCGGCTGGGTGGACATGGCGAACGCCATGTCGCCCTCGATTTTCAGCGCCCCGGACATGAACAGGTTGACCGGGTTGGTCTCCTTGCGCACCAGGGACGAGGAATCCGCCGCGGAAAGGCGGAACGTGGCCGTGGGATCGTCCGCGCCGTTGAATTTGGCGTTGATGGTGTAGACGTTGTCGTCGTCCTCGATCTCGGCGACCATGACGCCATTGAGCCGCTGGAGCAGTTCGTACTTGTTGCGGGAGAGATCGCCCTGGATGCCCAGGAGCATGTCCAGGTTGTTGGTGGCGATCATGTTCTCCATGTCCACCTTGGACAGGGACACGCGGACCAGAGGGTTGTCCAGGTCGCCCTCGGACACGTTGAATTCCTTGCCGTCCTTGACGACGAAGGCGAAGGTGCCCTCTCCTTCCACGTCCACGACGAGGGAGAACTCGGTATCGGCGAGTTCGGCCTGTTTGCCGGTCTGCTCGATCATGTCCTTGGCCATTTTGGGGGAGAAGTCCATGAGCAGGTCTTTTATGGTGATGTCCTTGGGAATTTCCTGAGTCATTTTTGTTACCTCCATGGTGTGGGTTAGTGCGGAGTTGCCCCTGGCGCAAATCTAGACTGACATGTCAGTCTTTCTACTCCGCCTCGTTCACCCTGTCAAGAAAAAATCCCGAAATCCACCGCCCAAACCCTCCAGGGATAATCGATACAAAATAGGACCCCACATCAGCCTGTTGAAAATCGCGATCTGCGGCGTTGCGCTTCATTTCTCGTCAACGCGACGTACCGTAAGTACGCCTTGTTCCTCGAAATTCGCGCGCCTTGCATCTCATCGTTTTTGAACAGGCTGCAAATTCCGAGTTTTTCAACGGGCTGACATGGGGAAGGCGTTCCCCCTCCCCCGCAAACCCCTGTAGCGGCCGTGTTGCCGTATGGGAACCAGGCCCGGGACTGCCGTTTTCGTGGATTTCGCCTGTTTCCCACACGGCATGGCGGATCCGAATCCCAGCCTGCTCCCCGGAAAAAATCCAATACATTCCGAACTGTTACATCACCCGCCCCAAAGGGGCGGGTTTGTTGGGGGCGGGCCTTCACGCCCCAAGCGCAATGAAGCAGGGAATTATTCCCCGTTGGGAAGAAAACCGTAGCGACGGTACACGGTGGCTGCTTCCGGAGTGGTGAGAAACTCCAGGAATTTCCACGCATTGTCCGGATTGGGGGCATACTTGAGGGAACAGGCGTAGTATCGCACCTTGTCCCGCTGGTCCAGGTCCTCGCCCGGCTCCACCACGTCGAACGCAAGGCCGCGGGCCTGGGCGTGCATCACCTCCGTGGACCACACGGGCCCGGCGTCCACGGTCTTTTTCGCGATCCGCAGAGGTGTCTCCCGGTGGTGCACCACCGTATACATGGTCGTGGCCTCGGCCCGTTTCTCCTCCATGATCCGGTACACCAGCTCCTCGCCGCCGGCGGCGGCGTACATGTCCTGGATGTACAGGCCGATGTCCTCGTTGTCGGGATCTGGCTGGGACACCCGCACGTCGTCCCGGGCGAGATCCCTGACCCACCGGATGTTTTTCGGGTTTCCCGGGGACACCATGAGGGTGAGCCGGTTGCGCAGGTATTGCCGATACTCGCCCTTTTCGATGTGGCCCGCCTCGGAGAGCATGTCCATGGCGTTTTCGCTCACAGACGTGTACACGTCCGGGTACACGCCCAGGAACTTGCCGCGGAACACGGCGCCGCCGGCCAGAATCTGCTTGAGCTGCAGGCCGGGCGGCAGGGTCTGGTAATAAATCTGTATGACGTCAGGGTGTTTTTCCTGGAAGGCCTCGATGAGGTCCTCCATGACCATGAACTGGTTGCCCGCCATGAAAAGGATCAGGTCCGCGCTGTTGATGATCTCGAGATTGTGTAAGTCGTCCTCCCGGTCGGCCGGGATTGTGGGCAACTCCTTGCGATTCATGAGATTCCTCCGACGCGCCGTCCGTGGTGCGCGGACGGTGCCTCTTATGTTGGCCCGGGTGGGCAAAGCGTTTCGCCCCACCATACCGGATACGGGCACCGATAATCAAGCAGATGAATCGGGGTTTGCACATGTTTGTGGGAAAAGGGGGGTGCTGAAACCGGCCCGCGCGGCCACCGGCGTGCATGCCGTGGTCCGCCGTGGACGGTTGCGGCGGGAGGGGTTGGCGGTGTTCGGGTCCGGACCTTTCGCCGAAGGCCTATCGGGACAGTTCGGACACCGTGCCGTTCCATCCGCAGGCTGTGCAGTGGATGTGGCTGGTGTCCAGCAGAACGTCCGGAGACAACTCCTTTTTGGGAAGAGGGTTGCCCTCGAGATCGAATTTCAGGAAAATCAGACCCTTGTCGGGATGACGCACGAAAAACGTGATCTCTCCGCAGTTCGGGCAGGCCGGGTGTTCGTTCCTTTGCATGTCGCACTCCTTGGCGTGTGTACACCGGAATCCGACGGCGTGCTTTTGCCCCGGCCAAAGTATAGCACATAAAGGGATGCCCAGGTCACCCGGGAAATGATCAATCCGGCCCATTGCCATTTTCTTCGTGCCTTGTTAGTTTTTCGGACGTGGAACGCACTGATTGCCAACCCCGGTTGGCTCCGGGGGCGCTGCCCGGAAGGCGGACCGAATTCCCATAGCAGCCTGTTGAAAAACGCGATCTGCGGCGTTGCGCTTCATTTCTCGT
>JBKHBM010000068.1:0-24955 GCA_046542385.1 Desulfatibacillaceae bacterium
CCTTGGACGCGCCGGTTTTCAAGGTGGCCCGCACAACCCGCCGCTGGTGATTTTGGTTGCGGTTTGGGAAAAAAATTAGTAAATCCCGTGGTCGAGGCTGCTGCAGGCCGTGCAATGCGGTCCCGGCGAAAAGGAGACAGGGATTTGCTGAACAAGGAGTAGAACATGGATTTTGAATTCGACAAATCACAACTGGAAATCCAGAAGGCGGTACGTGAGTTCGCCAAAGGCGAGTTCGACATGGAGCTTGCCCGTGAACTGGACACCAAACACGAGTATCCCACAAAGATCTGGAAAAAGGCCGCGGACCTGGGATTCATTGGAATCCACTTTCCCGAGGAGTACGAAGGACAGGGCCTGGGCTGCGTGGAAAACATCCTGGTGGCCGAGGAATTGTGCCGCGCCGACTCCGGCATCGGCGCCTGCCTGATTCTGGCCAGTTTCGCTTCCGAATGCATACTGCGCTTCGGTAACGACGAGCAGAAGAAGGCGTGCCTGCCCCCGGTGGCCCTCGGGGAAACGCTGTCCGCCGGAGCCTTTACCGAGCCCGGACACGGCTCGGACATCACCGGCCTTGACACTACTGCGGTGCTGGAAAACGGCGAGTGGGTCATCAACGGCGTGAAAACCTTCATCACCAATGGCGGCATGGCCGGCTACTACACGGTTCTGTGCCAGACCGACCCCGACGTCGAGCCCAAGTACCGTGGCATCTCCATGATCCTGGTAGAGGCGGACCGCGAGGGTGTGAGCTGGTCCGACGTCGGCGACAAGATGGGCATCCGCATGATGAACACGGCGGAGGTCGTCTTCAAGGACGTGCGCGTCCCGGAAAAGAACCTCATCGGCAAGCTGAACCGCGGTTTCTACCAGGTGCTGGAATTTTTCGACGAAAGCCGCATCCTCATCGCGGCGCAGGCGCTGGGCACCGCCCAGGGCGCCCTGGACAGGGCCGTGGACTACGTGAAGCAGCGCGAGCAGTTCGGCAAGAAAATCGCCCAGTTCCAGGTCACCCAGCACAAGCTGGCCGACATGGCCACCAAGGTGGAACTGGCCCGCCTCATGGTGTACAAGGCCGCGTGGAACTACGACCAGGGCCGGATCGATCCCAAACTGACCTCCATGGCCAAGATGTACGCGGCCAGGACAGCAGTGGAAGTGGCGGACGAAGCCATCCAGTTGCTGGGCGGCTACGGCTACATGGTGGAGTACGACGTGGAGCGTTTCTACCGTGACGCCAAGATCACGGAGATCTACGAGGGCACCAAGGAGATCCAGAAGAACACCATCGCCAGCGCTGTGATCGGAAAGCTCAAGTAGATCGGGCCAATAATCCGTTTTGGCCACAAAGGGCGTCCCGGGCATCCGGGGCGCCCTTTATGTCAACTCGCCGTTGTTGTGCTATTGCGCCGGGTGTGCTAATAATCCGAAAGGAAACGTGTGAGGATGCACGGGCGGCCCCCACCGGCCCGACATCCGGAATGTGAAGATCCTTTCAAACGGAGGAGGCCTTTGCTGCCGGAATAGGCGACCCCCCTGTCGCACCCGGTCCTGGCCGGCAAGGTATGCCCAAGACAAGCATAGAACAGCAGACCAAGAAGATCGTGTACCTGATTCGACGACTGATGCAGTCCGAGGAACTGTACACGAAGGAACTCAACAAGGTTCACCACATCAGCGGCCCCCAACTGGCGTGCATCCTCGCCCTTCACGAGCATGGCTCACTCTCCCTTTCCGAAATCGCCAAGGAAATCATGGTCAAGTCGAGCACGGTCACCGGAATCGTGGACCGGCTCGAACAAAAGGGGCTGGTCCGCCGGGTCCGCACTTCCAGGGACCGCAGGGTGATCACCATAGAACTTACCGAGGAGGGGCAAGTGCTGGCCGACCACGCCCCGCCTCCCATTCAGCAGAAAATCGTCGAGGGCCTCAAGACTCTGCCCGACGAGGACGTGGAACAGATCGTGGACGGGCTGACACGGTTGACCGAATTGCTGGACGTGGCGCCCACGCGGATTCCCGGCGTGCTGGACGGCAACGGCAATGGCAACGTGAACGGCTGGTAGGACCGGCACCGTTTTCAACCTGGTACTGCCATGTTGAATGAAACCCGGTATCAATCATGGGGAAAGGGCGAATCGTCCGCGCCGAAGCCGGAGGGAAGGATTCACAGACCGTTTCTGGCCAGGTCGGCCACGATTCCGGACCGCTTGAGGTCATCCCTGTAGTTGGGATTGTTGTCGTCCAGAAGTTGCTGCAGGTACTCCATGTTCTTGTCGATATACTCGGCGTAGATGTCCCGGTCGATGTTCCAGCGGTCAGCGAAGTGCCTTCGCATGTGGTGCCACAGTCCGCCGCACTGGTCGGCCAGGCGTGTCTTGATGAAGTCGTAGAAATCCGTGGTCTTTTCCAGCAGGTCCAGTTCGCTCTCGAAACCCGGAACCTCGCCCTCCTTGAGTTCCTGGTAGAGCAACAGCAGCTTCTCCAGATAGTTGCGCGCCGCCATCTGGCCCAAAAGGTCCACGGTGCCCAGGATTTTGCCCAGGACCTCGGTCTCAGCATCCGGGAAGTCTATGGCGTTCACCTTGATTGCCAGCTCCGTGCACATGATCATCACCCGGGCCTTGCGGCCGTTGACCTCGCCCCATCCCCTCTCCACAATGTATTTTTCCGCGAAGTCCGCGCTTCGCACGACATGTTTCAGGGTATACTTGGCGCCGGTGCCGTCGGTGTCCGACTCGGGCTGTATGTATCCCGCGTCGTGCAGGAGTGCCGCGGTGAGGCCGATGAGCAGATTTTCCGCGGAAAAGCGTCGGCCGGCGAGGTACGCGCCGTGACACAGCCTGGCCATGGCCAGAAATGTGTCCAGGGTATGCTGCAGGTCATGGTAGGGGGTATTGCACTCCCTGTAACCGGGGTAACGGCCCTGGAAAAGGGCGATTACGTCGTCATAGACGCACTCCATGGCCTCGAAATCGAAATCCGGCACCATGGTGCGCATTATGTACTTGACCTCGCCGAGCACCCGGTCCGAATCCAGCATGTGCAAAAGCATCTTCATGCGGTGGCCGCTGATGGGAGCATCGGGATCCAAGGATATCACATTTTCGCGCGTTTTTTCGACCATGGCGACCTCGGGCATGGCGGGTTTTCCGGCAAGACGGGGGATCACATGGCGTGGCGAATCCGCCAAAAACGTGAAATGACGCACACCCGGACATTCTCCCCCGCCGGAAGGCATCCGACTTTGATGCACGGGTTCTTGAAATATGTTGAATTTCTTGTAAAATTCAAATGCGGTGCGAAGACGGGATGAGAACGGCGGTTTTGTCCGAAAACCCACAATAAAAATCCCACGCCCGGATGAAACCGCCCGTATTATCTTTTATAACTAATATCAACCTATTGGGCAAGTATTATTTCATCTGGAACACAGGGTGAATCCGGCAAGAAACCGGACAGCGCCCCCCATGGCGCCGGCCTCGCCGATAAATTACGGAGGGCCGGACCGCCCCATGGCCACGGAGGCTGCATGAGAGTGGTAACCCGCCTTGATCTCGACGGCGTGGGTTGCGCCGCCCTGCTGGACGAGCTGGGGCTCATGGACGACCTGGTTCTCACCCATCCCGGGGAGGTCCAGGCCGGAAACCTGGCGGTCGACGACAACGACATCATCGCCAACCTGCCCTATGTACCGGGTTGCGGCATGTGGTTCGACCATCACGCCAGCGAGGGGGAACGTGGCGCGTTCGGCGATTTCAAGGGAATGTGCGATACCTCGGCGCCCAGCGCCGCCCGGGTGATTTACGAGTTTTTCGGGGGCGTGTCCCGGTTTTCCAACCCCCGGATCCCGGAACTGGTGCAAGCCGTGGACAAGGCCGACGCCGCGCGGTTTACACGGGAGGAAATCATGAACCCCACAAGATGGGTACTCCTGTCCTTCCTCGCGGACCCGCGCACCGGCATGGAGGACGACGCCGGATTCGACACCCCGCATGAGCGGTTCATGCGCGGCCTCGTCCGCCAGTGCCTGGACATGCCCGTGGAGGACATCCTGAAACTTCCGGCCGCCAGGGAGCGGGCGGACAGGTACTTTGCCGAGAATCGTCGATTCGTGAACATGATTCGGGAAAGGGCCCGTATCCTGGACAACGTGGTGGTGCTGGACCTCCGTGACGTACGGGACGTGCCGACCGGCAACCGGCATGTGGTCTACGCCCTGCATCCCGGACAGAACGTCTCCGTACAGGTGATGCAAGCGGATTTCCCGGGTCTGGTGCACATCGCAGTTGGGCACAGCATACTGAACCGCACGTCCAATACCCGGGTGG
The DNA here is from genome assembly GCA_046542385.1 of Desulfatibacillaceae bacterium. GTDB lineage: Bacteria > Desulfobacterota > Desulfobacteria > Desulfobacterales > Desulfatibacillaceae > JBKHBM01. The sequence continues at coordinate 4,332 of JBKHBM010000068.1, forward strand.
GCTCGCTCATGCTGGAATACGGGGGCGGAGGACATGACCGGGCAGGCGGCTGTCGCGTGCCGGAGGACAGTGCTGACCGGACGGTGTCCGAAATCGTGGACAGGTTGATACGTGACGGCTGACCTAATGACCGTTGCAACAGGACGTGGTCGACGCCGGAGAGTGACGCATCTCCGGCGTTTTTTTGTAGTATATTCATGGGGTTTTGCTTCCAACGGGCAAGCCCGCCCTCGGTCGTCGGATTTTGGCACGCATCCTGCTTCTTATCAGATCAAACGGAACGGAATACAAACGAACGCGAAATGGAACCGGTTCCGTTGGGCGGCGAGAACGATTGACTGAGGGACCTTGTTAGGAGGGGGGGAAACCGGACAGTCCCGGATTCACCCCGACAGGGTACGACAGGCCGAAGCGTCCCGGAATCGGGATTTTACGTCCCGAAAACGGAACGAAGGCCGCCGAATTCAGGATTACCGCCGGTTTCAAACCGGCATCAAACCTTCCACACCAAAATACACAATTCCTGAACCTTTATCCTCAATACTCCCACCTCCCATCCCATACCCCAGGGGCTGCCGGAAGCACGGCGGCCCCTCCTACGTTGCTGGCATGGGCCCGGCCGACGACACGGGCCTGATCCGCACGGCAGCGCCCCCTGACACCGGGCAGGCGGTTTCGCACAGGCCGCAGCCGGTGCATTTGTCATCATCCACCCGAGGTCGCAGCAGTGGATCACCCCAGGGCAGTTTCTCACCCGTGTCTTCGAGGACGATGGCGTCATACGGGCACGACGCATAGCACACCATGCAGACTGTCTTTCGCGCATAGGGTATGCAGATGCTGCTGTCCACGCGGGCCAGGCCCAGCCGCATGCGCCTTTTCTCAGCCAGGGGAAGGGCAAGCAACGCCCCGGTCGGACAGTTCAATCCGCAAAGATTGCAGTCGTAGGCGCAGCCGCCGTTTCTGCCGGAAAGCGCGGGCGACTCCAGGCCGAACAATCCGGCTCGCCCGCGGGTTATGTAGATGCCTCCCGTTGGGCATATTCGTTCGCAGGCGCCGCATCGCACGCACAGGTTCACAAGCCGTGTTTCGTCCTGCCCTCCGGGAGGCCGCACGGCCCCGGCTTCGCCGGAGCGCAGCAGGGACGCCAGCATTCCGGCCCCCACCCCGGCCCCGGCGGCGGCGAACCATGCCCTCCGGGCGGGGCTGTGAGAGGCAGGGGTCCTTTCCATGCCCGTTTCCACGGCGGATTCCGGGCACACCCGTTCGCAGGTCCCGCACTGGATGCATTCCTCCCCGGTGAACAGGCCCGTTCCGGAGGCCGCGCCGGTCGGACAGGATTGACGGCACGCTCCGCATTGCACGCAGGTCCCGCCGGACTTGCGGGAGTATGGGGACAAACGCGTCACAAGCCCCATCCCGGCGCCCAGGGGGCACAGTATCCGGCAAAACGCCCTGGGCCCGGCGGCCGCGCTCAATCCGACCAGGACGAACAGCAGCAGGATGCCGGCCACGACCTCCGCCGGGGCCGGGGGAATCACGGACAGGACCCGCGCCGCCCAGGACATGGGGGCGAAAAGCCATAACAGGCCCACTCCGGCAGCGGCCAGCCCCATGCCGGCAAACAGAATGAGGTACTTGGTCCCGGCCGCGCCGTCCCACCTCCGGGGCCGACGCACGACCGCGTCCACCCCGTCGATGGCGGAGCCCAGGGGGCACGCCCATCCGCAGAAGACCCTGCCCCGGGCCAGGGTCAGCACGATGAGAAGAGCTCCCGCCAGCATGGCCGCCCTGGCGGCCCGGGCCGCCAGGCCGGACGCGGCCATCAGCGCGAAATCGCCGTGGAAAAAGACGCGCCCCGGCCCGAACGACGGGTGGGCCAGCCAGTACACGAACAGAACCAGCACCAGCAACTGGACCAATCTTCTTGAAACTCTACGCAAGGTCACTGCCGCCCTCCCTGCCCACGACGACCCCGCCCACCGGACAAACGGCCACGCAATAACCGCATCGAATGCACCGTTCCGGCACGATCACCGGTCCTCCGGGCCCCGGCACGATGGCGGTGGTCGGACACACCAGAACACATCCGGTGCAACCGGTGCATGTTTCGGTGAATCGCGCCGGCGCCCGGGCTTCCACCACAGCCGGTTGCCGGCCTGTTTCCCGGCGCAGCAGAAACACGCCACCGCCCAGCGCGGCGACTGCGCCGATCCGCAACAGATCCCGCCGGTCAAGCCCCCTGCCGGGGCCGTCCTGACTGTCTTTTCCGGACATTCGAAGCCTCCTCAATACGGCATGCCGCTCCACATGTCTTTCATGTGCTCGTAGCGGGCCCTGATTCTTCCGATTATGGGAAATATTCCGTCCACGTAGCCGCCCAGCCGTTCGGTGGTGGCGGCCGCGCCGTCCAGGCCGGCCAGGGTGATGGCCGCCACCTTGCCGCTTGCCGCGCCGTAGAAGATCCCGGCCCCCTTGAGAGGGTCGATGAGTCTGGCCGCGGCCCCGGCCACCAGCAGCCCGTCGTCGAGCGGCCTTTCAAGTGGCACCGCGTCGGGCAACACGCCGGTGATGGTCCTGACCACCCTGCCGCCGGTGTATGCCTTTGTCCGGGCCATCCTGTCCTCGAGGATGCGCCGCGCCCGGTAACCGTCCCGGCCGGGAAGGGCCAGCCCCACGTTGGCGGAATCGGAACCCGTGGGCGTTACCCAGAAGACGAACGGAGGATGCGGATATGGCGCGGGCAGGGGTTCGGTATGGTTGGTATGCGGATCGGAAAGCATCGCATCCACCACACTGTGGGCCAGGGCCGTACCGCATCGCTCCAGGGGCAGCCGGGTGTCCATGCCCGCGAACCTGGCCACCGCCGAGGAAACGCCGTCCGCCGCGATCACGCACCCGGCGCGCACCCTGTGTCCGCCGTCCGCGTCCAGCAGCGACACCTGCCGGCCGACGCCGTCAAAAGGGCCGACCCCGGAAACCGCCGTGGCGCTTCGAACAACCGCCCCACGGGACTGGAGGATTTTGGCCAGTTCGTACTCCATGGTTTCCCGGTCCAGGAGCAACGCCCCCGTGGACAGCCGCCACCGTATCCAGCCTTCCCTGGGCTGTACGCCCATCACCTGAAAAAACGGCGGCTCCACCACCCCGGCGCATCGTACAGGGTGCCCGATCCTTTCCCGGCAATCCACCACCAGGACGTCCGCCCCGGATTCGGCCAGCACAAAACCCGCCGCCAGGCCCGTGGGACCGGCGCCGGCTATGAGAACGTCCACCTTTTCGGGAAACATCAGGCCTCCGTTGGGTCCGCGCTTTGCGCGGGCCGTGATTTGACCGGCCAGTATAACACAAACAGGGAAAATCCTGAATCCGTGGCAAAACATTCGTGGTCAAAATCTTCAGAGACCCAAGCCACCCACGACCGGCCGGTCCGCGTTGACACCCCGCCCGGCCTGGGGTATCCTTGTTCTTCCTCCGGCAAGGACCAGGAACCAAAAAGGGGGGCATCTTCATGACCCTTACCGTTCGCGTGCCAGGCTCCCTAAGGAGCTGGCTGGGCGGCGCCGACCATGCCGTGTGCGAGGGCGCCACCGTGGGCCAGTGCATCCGAAATCTCGACCGCCGCCATCCCGGAATCCTTGACAAGGTCATGGACACGGACCGGGGCGCACCCAAGGTCATCCTGTTTTTGAATGGCGACAACGTCATGGGCCTTTCCGGGCTGGACACCCCGGTCTCCGAAGGGGACGAGCTCGGCGTGATCCCCCTGGCCGCCGGAGGTTGACATGATCCACGACACCCCGAATTCCCATTTCATTTTCGTGTACCATCCGGACGTGTTTTACGGCCACACGTACACCGTCTGCCAGGGACGACCCATGACCAACGGCGAAGTGCTGGAGTACTGGGGCAAATGGCTGGTCCTGGACGAACGGGAGCAGTTGGATGAATTGGCCCGGAGACTCGATCCGTACGTGGAGAACCGCCGGATTCCCTGCATAAAGTACGACCGGGAATCTCCCCGCAACCTGGGCATCGAGGAATGCGTGATGATGGTCTACTGCGACCGCAGGGAGCGGGAGCGTGTGTGGGACATCCTGGCCGAACACGGTGTGCGGATGAAGGCCTGGGTCACGGAGCGGGAGACCATGGAACTGTGGAGGCCCGGCTCCCCGCTCCTGGAGCGCTGGATGGAATCCGCCGGCTTTGACGAGGCCACCAGGGAGGCGGTGCGCGCGGACGCGGAAAGCCGCATACGCGGGATCCTGGACAATCCGGACGAGGAGTTCACACCTTGGGCGCAATGATCCCCGAGGTTACCGGCATCCAGCGGGTGGGCGGGGTGGAAGTGCCCACCACGGACGCGGCCGGCCTGGGCACGTGGGCGGTCGAACAGGGCCACACCTTTCGCGAAGCCGTGGCCCTGGGGCTGGACGCGGGAATCTGGCCCGAGGGCCTCGTCCGCAACCACCCGTTCTTTTCCGCCGCCGAGCAGGCCCGGATCGTGCGCGGTACCGTGGCCATTGCCGGGTGCGGCGGCCTGGGCGGATACCTCGCGACCCTGTGCGCACGCGCCGGGGTGGGAGGATTCATCCTGGCGGACCACGACGTCTTCGACCCGACCAACGCCAATCGCCAGGCCCTGTGCGACATGGGCACCCTGGGCAGACAAAAGGCCGTGGTGTGCGCGGCCCACTGCCGGGCGGTCCACCCATGGATCGAAGCCCGCGCGGTGGCCATGGAAATCACCGAAGGCAACGCCATTGAAATAATGGCCGGCGCCGACGTGGTGCTGGACGGGCTGGACCGGACAGCGGCCCGTTTCGTACTATGCGGCGCGGCAGCCCGGCTGGGCGTGCCCTATGTCCACGGAGCGGTGCTGGCGGCAAGCGGCCAGGCATCCACGTTTCTTCCCGGAGCGGCAACCGGCCTCGAAAGCCTGTACCCGGACAAACAGGACACGGCCGATCCCCCCGGGGTCGTGTCCACGGCTCCGGCAATCGTCGCCTCCATACAGACCAGGGAGGCCTTGCGCATCCTCGCCGGCCACCCGCCCGTCATGTGCGGGAAGCTGATTTATTTTGACGGAGAGGATTCATCGGTATATACAATGGAACTCATGCCCCATACCCCGGAGAGCATTACCTGAACGGGCCAATGCCCGGGCAAACCGATACAAACCTCACCATGGAGGGTTTCCATGTTCGCGGAAACGGAAGAGCAGGTATTTGAAGACGGCGAAACCATCTTTGACGAAGGCAGCTACGGAACCGAGGTGTACCGTATAAAATCCGGGGCCGTGGTCATCTCCAAGGAAGTCGGGGGCCGCGATCTGACCATGGAGGTCCTCAGGGTGGGCGAAATCTTCGGGGAGATGGCCGTCATATCCGACGAAGCCAGGAGCGCCAAGGCCAGGGCCCTGGGCCGGACCGTGGTGTCCATGCTGGACCGGGGAGAGCTGGAAAAGCGCGTCAGCGAACTTCCCGAGGACCTGAGCGAACTGTTCACCTGCCTGGTCAGACGCCTCAAGAAGACCACGGACATCGCCGCAGGCATCAATCTCCTGCGCAAGGAACCCAGGGTCTCCAAAACATGGTACCTGCATTTCGAACACCCCGGAGGTTCGCAGGAAGCCCAGACCGTGGACGCCAGCAGCGAGGGCATCTTCGTGAAGACACCCACTCCGCTTGAACGCGGAGAGCGGTTCCTGCTGAAGCTGCAATTGCCGAGCAGGGAGGCCCCTTTGGAGATCGAAAGCGAAGTGGCGTGGACCAGGAGATGGTCCGAGAACCCCAGGCATTTCCCATTGGGAATGGGGGTGCGGTTTGTCAAAATGTCCGATTCGGACAGGGCGGAACTGAAAGCCGCCCTGCACGAGTAGGATCGTTGGACCGAACATCCTGACGCCCGGCAGGTGGATCAGGGCCTTGCCGCCACGAATGACTGACCGCCATCGCCGGCCTATCCGCTCCCGGCGTCATCCTTTTGGAGCCGTCGCTCCATGTCCCTCAGCTCGTCCCTGGCGTGCGCGACCTTCTGCTTCAGCTCCGCCAGGGTCTCGGTTGCCTGGATCTCGGCCTCGAGCCCCTCTATCTCCGCCTTGAGGCGGGTTATCTCGTCGCGCTTGCGTTGCATCCTCGCGGTGATGAAGTCCACTTCGCCCGAATCCATGTCGTCGTCCGGGTCCTCGTGTTTCGGCGGCGGCAGGTTCCTGGGACGGTTCTGGGCGACGATCCGGTAAATGACGACGCCCGCGAATATTAGAAGCACCAGCTCAAAAAGTGTTATCACGGTGGCACACCCGGGGTTGGAGGATTGGTTCACCGCTCCACAATACCCCCGGAGGGACATGATAGTCAACAGCCGCGGTCACCTGATTCCCTGGAGGATGGTCCCGCGGAACAGACGTTCCAGCCCGGCGGCGAGCCGGGTGATGTCGCGCATGAAAAAAATCCGGTCCGGTGGGAAACAAGCCCGCAGGAAATCCCTGGTCTGCTGGTTGCACCCGCAGCCGATGGTGTAGACATCGATACCCTTCTTGTCGCAGTACCCGGTGGCGTCGCCCATGCGCAGGCCGCAGTTTGCCGCGCCGTCGGTAATGTGGATGATCATGCTGCGCCGGAGCTTCGTTCCGAGCAGGGTGGCGGCGGCCAGGATGGCCTGGCCCGAGGGGGTCCGGCCGGCGGGAGCCACGGAGTACAGCTCTCCCCCGTGGTACAGCCGTGTAAGCTGGCAGACCTTCCGGTCCTCGTTGTAAGCGAAGATGTCCACGAGGTTTCTGCTGCCCCGGGCGGCTTCGGCCAGGGACACGAAGGTTTTCTCCGCCGCGCTCCACGGTTTGATCTCGCCGGGGCGCCCGGACATCGAGGCCGATGCGTCGGCAACGATGCATATCCGCCAGCCGTGGTCCGTGTCCGGAGCCTGGCGGTGCTTGAACGCCCTGCCGTCGATGGGAACCCGGTACAGCCGTCGGGCGTCCAGCCTGCCTCCCTGAAGACCCCGCCGCACACGCCGGTTTTTCGCCTTCCGCGCCAGTGCGTCCTGCTCGCGGAACACGTTTTTCAGGCGCCGCACCTGGATGGGGTCGGGAAGCACCGTGGTGCGGGCCCTGCCGATCCTGAACACGGTTTCCATGTGCCCGGCCTCGGGGTCCCGCACGGCCACCGCCATGTTTCTGGTGAGGTCCCGGTCCTCGTCCTCCATGAGCCCGGCCACCTCCTCGGCGAGGTCCGGGTCCAGCTCTCCGGATTCCGGCGGCCGCGGGTCATCCTCCTCGTCTTCCGGCGGCTCCCGCTCCTCCGGCGGGGAATCATCCACGTCAGGCAATTCATCGGGCGACGCCGCCTCGTCGTACAGGTTTTCCGCGTCATCGGCCGGGGCGAAGCGTTCCCATTCCCGGAGCACCTCTTCCACCCGTTCCCTCATGCCCCGGTACACAAAGGCGCGGCTTTCCCGCCGGCTCGCCACCGTGGGCCGGGTTACGATCCGTTCGAGATCGTGGAACACCCTGTCCAGGATTGGCCACAGGTCACCGTGATAAAAATGCAGGTTCTCCGGCAACCTGCCATACAGGGCGCGCTGCCGCCACAGGGCCGCCATGCTCTCCGGGCTGGGGGGCAGGGACGGATCCCGCGCCTCGCCCCCCGCTTCCCACAACCGGTCCAGGTACATCTCCCATATCTGACCGCGAGAGCGCAGGGACAGATATATGTCTTCGGCCGCCTCCAAAAGGCTTTCCACGAATCCGGCCCGTTCCGGTGGCAGTTCAGCGGCGCCGGACAACGCCTGCCTGCGGACCCAGTCGCCCCACTCCAAGGACGACAGGCCCTCACGGACCACCCGGCCCGCCAGGACATCGAAATCCTTCCCGGCCACGGGGTATTTGCCACGGATCGGCGAGGGATCCAGCACCATGGCGCTGATGTCCGGCTCCACCATGCCCGCCCAGTACAGGGGCCGCACGTTTCGCCCCACGTGTCCGGCCACCTTGCGCAGCGCCCTCAGCACCAGAGCCAGCTCCGTGGCCTCGCTGGCGGACCGGTTCCTTCTCCAGTATTCCGAATGGGATCGCACGAATTCCTCCGCCTCAGTTCGCGGGTGCGCCTTCAGGCAGGTAGAGCACGTAAGCCCCTTCCGGCGCGTCCGTCTCCAGGGTTTCCACCTGCACGGCCAACAACAGGGACTCCAGGGTGTCCCGGGTCACCTGCAGGCTGTACACCAGCGCCTCGCGAAGGCTGGCCCCCAGGCTCATCAACTCCGCGATCATCAGACTGTGCCGGATGGACACGCTGATCCCCATCTCCGCGTTGTTACGGATTCGATTCACCATGCGAAGCACGTCGTCAGCCAGATCCCCCGCGATCCCGGTCTTCCTGACCAGCACCTCCCGCTCCACCTCGTGGGGCAAATACTCGATGTGGATCCGGTAGAACCGGTCCTTGAGCGCGGCGTCCAGGGCCTCGGTACCGGTGAACTCGTCGCCCTCGTTCATGGTGGCGAAAAAGATGACCTCCGGCGCCACCTCCACGAAGCCCAGTTCGTCCACCCAGATGCTCCGGTCCTCGGACAGCACGCTGAACAACTCGTTCAGGGCGTGGGGCGTCTCGGAGCGGTTGATCTCCTCGAGATGGACCACGCACCCCGGTGTCTGTACGGCCTTGGGAAACAGGAATTCCTGGTAGTACGTCTCGCCTTCCTTCAGGCGCTGCTGGCCGAAGAGCTGACCGGATTCCAACAGCAGACCGATCTGGAAAGTGGCAAGGGGGCGGTTGTAAATATGGGCGAACTGGCGGACCAGCGTGGACTTGCCGCAGCCCTGGTTGCCCGTGATGAGGATGTTGACGGGATGGCGGGCCGACATCCGGTGGAAGCGGTCCAGGTTTCGACGGTCCTCGTCGAGGATGAAGAAGTCCGGGTCCAGGGCCGGCACCCGGATATGGCGTCGTGATTCCTCCATGCGTACGTCTCCTTCGTGGCTTCCCGGCGCCACAGAAGGCATGCACCAAAATCATTAAAACATGTTTCGCGACCCGAATCAACGCATTTGCCCCCCGCCGCGCGATCTTTCCTCCGCCCATGCCCGCAATCCCATTGCCAAAAACACAGTGATACGATAATAAGCCTATACCGGCCAATGAACCACCGCGCGCGTGGACCGGCCGGCCCCGGTATTCCGCTCCCCCCGCGCGTGGCGCATCGGAGGACCATGCGAAAGTACTCCATCCTTCTGGTGGACGACGACCCGTTCATCCTGAAAACCATGGGCCCTTACCTCGAAAGCCGGGGATACGAGGTGGCCACGGCCCTAAATGGCTCCAGGGCCCTTAAACTGTTGGAAACAGACACCTTCGACCTCGTCCTTACGGACCTTGTCATGGGTGAACCGGACGGACTGCAGGTACTGGGCAGAACCAAGGAAACCAGCCCCGACACAATGGTCATACTGCTGACGGGCTATGGCGACATGAACTCCGCCATCGACGCCCTGCGCCTGGGGGCGGACGATTACCTGCTGAAACCTTGCGAACCCGCGGAAATTCACTTCCGGCTCAAGGGCTGCTTTGAAAAGCTGGAGTACAAAAGGCGGATCAAGGCCTACGAAGACATCCTGCCCGTGTGCTGCATGTGCAAGAAAATCCGGGACGACACCGGTACCGAACACGGCAGGGGCAGGTGGAAAAGCGTGGAGCAGTATATGTGGCAAAAGGCGGGCCTTGCCCCGTCATCCACTTATTGCCCGGAATGCCTGGCCCGGTTCAGACAGGAACTGGAAACCGGTTGGGACCCCGGGAAGGAGTGAGCCTCGACCCGTGAGCAGCCGGGGTGGAAACGCCCGGAACCTCCTTTCCGGTATCAGGCGTCCGTTTTCTGGAGGAACCGGTGATTCGCGTGATGCGGGCTGATCAACGCCATTTCTCGGATTTCGGCTGGCTCAAGTCCTTCTGGCTCTTCTCCTTCTCCAATTACCACGATCCGGCCAACGTCCGGTTCGGCCCCCTGTGCGCCTACAACGATGAAATCCTGGAGCCGGGCAGCGCCTTCCCCGAACACTCCCACCGCGACATGGAAATCGTAACCTTGGTTTTCCGCGGCGAACTGGACATCCATCACGGTCCGCGGGACAGGGTCGCCGTGGGCGCCGGGGGTGTGCACGCCATCACCTCGGGTACCGGAGTGAGCCATTTCGAAGCCAACTCCGGCGACTCGCCGGCCCACTTTCATCAACTGTGGATTACGCCCGCGACCGAAAACCTGGAACCGGAGCACCACACCGGCCGGTTCCCCCCCGAAAACCGGCCGGGGAGGCTGGTGCCCGTGGCCTCGGGGCACGGAGCCGCCGGCGCCCTGCCCATACGGGCGGACGCCACCGTCCACCTCGCCGCCATGGAAGCCGGGCAGAGGCTCCAGTACCGGATTCCGGCAGGGCGCATGGTGTTCGTTTACCTGATCCGGGGATCCATGACGGCCAATGGCGTACGTCTTCTGAAAAACGACCAGATCCGGCTGGAGCCGGAAAAGGAGGATTCGTCCCTGGATTTCCAGGCCATTGCCGGCGCGGATTTCCTGCTGGCCGACCTGGGGGAAACCGAGGATTCCTGAGCGGTCCGGGCAAACCGCCTTGCCTGTCTCCCGCCCCGGGTCAAAAGCCGCCAAAAGAGGGGGGACCGCTGTCCAGCCCTGTAATTCCGGCCTGAATCCGTGAGCCTAATGCTTTCGTGCGGATTCAGCCCCGCAATCCTAACATGCTGAAATAATTATATAAAAACGCACCAACAAATTCCGCCTCCGCATTGACAAACTCCGGTATGCCGTACTACCTTTAACGTGGCAAACGTTGTTCCCACCCCCACCAACCCCGACAGGGAGGCGTCCATGATCCGCCAACTCCTCGCCACGGCACTCATTGTCGCGATCACGGCCACACCCGCCCTGTGCACCGAACCGCTCACCGACCAGGAGCTGGACTGCGTGGCGGGAAGCATATCCACGGCGAACATTTTTTCCCGCGAAGTCCAGGAATACGCCATGGCCAGGAGGTCCGGGGAGGAAATCCGGGCGCTCGCATCGGAGGAAGCAGCCGTGTCCCGTCTTCTGAAGGGCGCGGACATGTCCCTGGAATTGAAGGACAGGTTCACACTGGTGGGCGAATCCGACCAGGGCACGTTGAAGGTCTACAGCCTGGACGACAAGCCCCTGCTCAACAGGGACCTGGCCCGGGACCTCAACCAGGCCTACCTCGTGGTGGACGAAACCACGGGCGCCATGCCCCGGGGCGCGGACTACGACCAGATCCGTTCCGGCCTGGAATCCATCGAGGCCTTTTTCGGACCCAGGCGCAGAATCGGCTTCGAGTACCTGGGCAACGTGCCCAGGGAAAGGTCCAGGGGCGCGAGGGGCTGGATCGTGGAGACCGAGGTTACCGGGGTTACGGCCAAGGGAGTCGTGACCGTCCACTGACCGGGCTCCTCATTCATCGCCCGTAAAATCCGTTTCTTCCCGGGGCTGTATCCCGCCAGTCGTGCAGACAGGGCATGCCAAGCTGTTTGTACGCCTGCATACGCGCGGCAAAGGACGAGCGCAGCACGCCGGCCCTGTCCACGTAATCGTAGACCACGGGTTTCTCCTTGCCGTCCGATGTCCGCAGCACCCTTCCCACCACCTGCAGGACCCTGCCGGGAAACTTTATGGGCGTGGTCAGAAAGAGGCCTGCCAGCCTGTCGCAGTCAAACCCCTCCCCCACCAGCTGCATGGTGGCCACCAGCACCTTGATTCCGCCAGTTGAGAGTTCGTGCACGATTCGCTGCCGCTCCTCCCCGGGAGTGTCGCCGGTGAGAAGCGCGACGTCGATGCCCAGGTCCCTGACCTTCCGCGCCAGCGCCTCGCAATGCTGCTTTCTGTCCGACACGACGAGTGCCGGACCGGCGGCGCCGGCGGCAAATCCGGCCACGTCCTCCGCGATCAGCCGGTTCCTGGCCTCGTCCGCGGCCAGCACGGTGAGCATGCCCTGGTAATCGTCCCGGTACGGGTAATCAAAGGAGGTCTCCCGCACCCTTAGCTCCGCGCCCAGAATCCGGCCCGCGTCCTGGAGCTCCCTCGGGTCCACCCGGCACACCAGGGGACCGATGTGGTACCCTATGATGGGCGTCATCCTGTCCCGCCGGTATGGCGTGGCGGACAGACCGATCATGAACCGGGTGTCAAACGCTCTCACCGCGTCGGTAAAGGTTCGCGCCGGCGCGTGGTGGCATTCGTCCACGATGAGGTGGCCCACGTGGTCACGGACTTCCCGGGCCCTCTTGTACAAGGTTTGAACCAGGGCGATGGTGAGCCGGGGACCGATGGTGAAATTGCCGTCGCCCACAATGCCCACCTCCGCGTGGGGCAGGCCCAGAAATTCCGCGGCACGGTCCCGCCACTGGTAAAGGAGTTCCCGGGTGTGTACGATCACGCAGGCGGGTTGGGCCCGTTGGGCCACACAGTACAAGGCCAGTACCGTCTTTCCCGCGCCAGTGGGAAGCTGGGCCACCGAGAACCTCCGGGACAGGACCGCCCGGGCCGCCTTTTCCTGGTGCGGGTGCAGGTTGGCGCAACAGGAAAAGGAGACATCGGGGAGTAGACGCGTGCGATCCCGAAGTTCATAGGGCAGGGAATGGCAGTCCAGCAGGGCGAGGACCTCGTGAGTGTGGCCGCGGGGCACCAGCAATGCATCCTTGCGCTGCCAGTAGTAGCGCAGGGTCCGGAGTACGCCGTGGTTGGAACGTCTTTGCCGGTTGTTTTCGAGCCACACCGGATTGTCCATGGTGAGGTGGCCCCGAAGAGTCCTCTCCACGGGCTCTGGAAGGCCGGAAACCCTCAACATCCTGCCTATTGTAAGCCTGACCGCTTCCATGCGCGTCTCCTCGCCGTCGTCGGTTCGCTGCCGCCCCGCTGCTCATTGAGCATTACCCTGCTCCGGGAAATCGGGCAAGTACGGATCCGGGCCGTCAGTGAACAACGGCGCGAGGTGTCTGTACCATGGCCGCTCGACGCGAAATATCTTGACAGCGCCCACCGTCCTGTTATATCTAATCACCTTTTGTGTTCCGCGCGGCCCAACAGGTCGCGCCAGCTTTTGATACTTTCGAAAAATTTCCATATAAGCGGAGGTTTCCATGGCCGTTCCCAAGCGTAAAACATCCAAGTCGCGCCGCGACAAGCGCCGCACCCATTACAAGGTCGAAGCGCCCAACGTGCAGCTTTGTCCCCAATGCAGGGACCCCAAGCTCCCGCACCACATCTGCCCCAATTGCGGTACATACAAGGGCCGCACCGTCATCGAGGTGGAGGACTAGGGACCCGGCTCTCGCGGCTTCCGCGAGACGGAACCCCTTCACGCGGGTCTGGTGCGCCCATCCGTTTACCGGCGATGACAGCCGCACGGAGAACCAAGCCCATGTCAACCAGCGACCTGAACTCCGGCCGCCCGGCCGGACTCGACCCGGACATGCTGGACATGGTGCTGGACACCATCGAGAAGGTCCGGCGGACCCTCCTGCCCCCTGACAGGGTACTTGCGCTGGACCTTTCCGGCAAGCCCTGCGAAGACATCGTCCGAAAGCTCACCTCCCCGGAAATCGGCCTCCACCTGGTCCCCTTGCCCGGAGAAGCGGGCGGCATGGGCGGAGGCGCGATCGATTCCTGCACCGTGGTGCGGGCGGTTTCCCGCATCTGCCTCGGTATCGCCACGTCCTTTTTCGCGCTGCAACTGGGCGCACACCCCCTCATGGTGGGCGGCACGCCGGAGCAGCGGGAAAAATGGCTCGGCAGGATTGCCGAAGGCAACGCCCTGGTGGCCTGCGCGGTCACCGAACCCGGGGCGGGCAGTGACCTGTCCGCCGCGACGACCCGGGCCGAACCCGCAGTCAGGGACGGCGTGGACGGGTACCTTCTCAGAGGCGTCAAACAGTTCATTTCCAACGGCTCCATCGCCGACATCTACACGGTCCTCGCCAACACCCCCGAGGGGCCTTCCTTTTTCATCGTGGAAAAGGGCGCGCCCGGACTTGTCCCCGGCCGTCCCAAGAAAAAGCACGGCATCCGCTGCTCGGACACGGCGCCGGTCGTCCTGGACAACGTGTTCGTGCCGTCGAAAAACCTCGTGGGCCTCACACCCGGCCTGGGGAACAAACAGGCGGGCAGGGTCTTCGGCTACACCCGGCTCATGGTTGCCGCCATGGGTATCGGAGCCATGGACGCGGCTTTGGGCATCGTGGTGCCGTACGCCCGAAAAAGGGTCCAGTTCGGTGCCCCATTGTCCGAAAAGCAGGGATACACCCACTCACTGGTGGTGCCTCACGTGGTCCGACGCGCGGCCGCCGAGGCGTACGTGGAGGAGATCGCGGCCCGTGTGGACGCCGGGGAGGACGATCTGGGCACGGAAGGCTCCATAGCCAAGCTGTTCGCCACCGAGGCTGCTGACGCCTGCGCCACGGACGCCGTCCAGGCCCTGGGCGGGTACGGTTACATGCACGAGTACGGCGTGGAGAAGATTCGCCGGGACGCCAGGATCCTGTGCATCTACGAGGGAACCAGCGAAATCCAGCGCAACATCATTTCCGTGCACCGCTGGCGAAGCACGGTGAAGACAGGGGGCGCCCTGTACCGGGACATGGCCGGGGGACTGTCCCGGATGGACGAATCCGCACCCCGATCAGGGACGGGGCTTGCCTCCGCCTGCGTTCTCGCGGTAAACAGCGCCCTGCTCCGGGCGCACCGCAACAGGCTTACGCGGCAGCAGGCGGTCATGTTCGCCCTGGCCGACGCCGCCACCTGGGCGGAACACGCCGCCGCGCTGGGCAAAAAGGCCTCGCGCCTCGTAGATGAAGGCGCCCCGGAAGCGGACGGGACCGCGTGCGCGGCCCGGTTGTTCGCTGCTGAAACCGCCGACAGGGTCGCCGGTTGCCTGCGGCTCGTGGCCTTTGCCGTGGACGATGACGGGGACGAGGAAACGTTCCTGAAAGACGCGGGGCACGACCGGCTGTTGCGGGCATGCCGGGGCGCATTGTCCGACATGGGGCGCATGGCCGGATACATATTTCAGGAGGAACCATGAGCGAACAACAACGGACCGTCGTCGTGACCGGGGGCTCCAGGGGCATCGGCAGAGCCATTTGCGTGGAGCTTGCCGAACCCGGGACCAACATCTGGTTCACCTGGCTGTCCGGGGCGGATGCCGCCCGGGAGACGACGCGCCTGGTGGAGGAAAAGGGCGCGGTTGCCGTATCGCGCAGGGTCGACGTTGCCGACGGGGAGCAGGTGGCCGCCCTGTTCGCCGAGATCAAAAAGACGGACGGCGGCGTGGACGTGCTGGTGAACAACGCGGGCATTGCCAGTGACGGGTTTTTGATGCGCATGAAGGACGCGGACTGGGACGCCGTCATGAACGTGAACCTTAAGGGCGCCTTTCACTGCCACAGGGAAGCCTCGCGTATCATGGTACGCCAGAGGAGCGGCCGCATCGTCAACGTTACCTCGGTGGTGGCGGACATGGGCAACGTGACCCAGGCCAACTACGTCGCCTCCAAGGCCGGGCTGGCGGGTCTGACCCGCGCCGCCGCCCAGGAACTGGGCAGCCGGAACATAACGGTCAACGCGGTCGCCCCGGGGTTCATAGACACGGAAATGACGGACAAGCTGCCGGAAAAGGTCATGGAGACCTTCGTATCCCGCTGCCCCCTGGGGCGGATAGGAAAACCCGAGGAAATAGCCGCTGCCGTGGCTTTCCTGGCGTCGGACAAAGCCGCGTACATCACCGGGCACGTGCTTTCGGTGAACGGCGGGCTGTACATGTGACGCGATTTGTGCCAAAAAGGCCGCCGGAGGAGAGAAGCCCCGGGGCGCGGCCAAAGGCCTCCCGAACCCAAGGAGGAATCGGATAATGTCTGTCGAGGAAAAAGTCAAAAAGGTTGTCGCGGAAAAACTCAACGTGGACCAGAGCGAGGTCCTGCCCGAGTCCGTCCTGGTGGACGACCTGGGCGCGGATTCGCTGGATCTCGTGGAACTGGTCATGGCCATGGAGGAGACGTTCGACATCGAAATCTCCGACGATGACGCCGAAAGGATCCGCACTGTCGAGGACGCGATAAACTACATAAAGGCCAACATCTGATCGGATCGGAACGGGAGACGGGAAACCGCGGCCCGGACCGGGGCCGGCGGACCGCCATGGCGCCGGCAGCCTGGGCCTTGCCCGGTTTCATCGGCCGCCGCGCCATGCCCGCGACCGGTCAGGGAACCAGGAGATTGGACCATGTCTGACGGAACTCCGGTTGTCACGGGTTGCGACCATGCCGCCTTCGGCATGAAGACCCTGGTGCGCAAGCATCTCGAATCCCGGGAAATCGAGGTGGCGGATATGGGGACCCACAGCGAGCAGTCCGTGGACTACGTGGATTACGGGTCGGCCGTGGCCAAAGCGATTTCAACCGGCAAGCATGCCCGGGGCATTCTTCTGTGCGGCACCGGAATCGGCATGTCCATCGTGGCCAACCGGTTTCCCGGAGTGCGCGCCACCCTGTGCAACGATTTGTTTTCCGCGCGCATGGCCCGTATGCACAATGACTCCAACCTGCTGGTGCTGGGCGGCCGCGTCGTGGGACCGGCCCTGGCGCTCGAGATCGTGGATACGTGGCTCGACACTCCGTTCGAGGGAGGCCGCCACCAGGCGAGGCTGGACAAGATAGAGGCGCTTTCCGGCTGATCCGGGTATGCAGGGTTTCCGGAATCGCCGGCCGCCCGAAAAACGCAAGGAGGAACGCAAGTGAGTCTTGACATCATACGGAAGGTCGATCCGGACCTGGCCGAGGCCATGGGGCTGGAGCACAAACGCCAGCAGGACACGCTGGAGCTGATAGCATCCGAGAACCTGACCACGGAAGCGGTCATGGCTGCCCAGGGGTCGGTGCTGACCAACAAGTACGCCGAGGGTTACCCCGGGGCCCGCTACTACGGCGGGTGCGAGCACGTGGACGTGGTGGAGAATCTGGCCATCGAACGAGCCAAGGGCCTTTTCAAAGCGGAGTACGCCAACGTGCAGCCCCACTCCGGCTCGGGTGCGAACATGGCCGTGTACTTCGCCCTGCTCCAGCCCGGCGACACGGTACTGGGCATGGATCTGGCCCATGGGGGGCACCTGACTCACGGCAGCAAGGTCTCCTTTTCCGGCAGGTTGTACAATTTCATCCATTACGGCGTGGGCAGGGACACGGGCACCATCGACTACAACGCGCTGTCCGATATGGCCCAAAAGCACAAACCCAGGCTCATCGTGGCGGGAGCCAGCGCGTACCCCCGGATATTCGATTTTGAAACCATGGCCGGGATCGCCAGAGACGTCGGCGCCTGGTTCATGGTGGACATGGCCCACATCGCCGGTTTGGTGGCCGCCGGGGTCCACCCTTCCCCGGTTCCCTGGGCCGACGTGGTGACCACCACCACCCACAAGACCCTGCGCGGCCCGCGCGGCGGACTGATCCTGGGCCGGGCCGACCTGGGCAAAAAGATCAACAGCCAGATATTTCCGGGCATCCAGGGCGGCCCTCTCATGCACGTGATCGCCGCGAAGGCTGTAGCGTTGAAACAGGCGGCCACCGACGAGTTCGTGGCGTACCAGAAACAGACCGTGGCCAATGCCGGGGCCATGGCAAAACGCCTCAAGGACAACGGTCTGGACCTGGTTTCCGGTGGCACGGACAACCACCTCATGCTCGTGGACCTCGCCAATGCCGGAGTCACCGGGGCCGAGGCCGAGGAAGGCCTCGAGCACGCTGGCATCACCGTGAACAAGAACGCGGTGCCCTTCGATCCCAAACCCCCCAAGGTGACCAGCGGCATCCGCATCGGCACACCGGCCGTCACCAGCCGTGGAATGGCCCAGGTCCAGATGGAGGAGATCGCGGACCTGATGATGGAGGTGCTCAAGAACATTTCGGACGAATCCGTGCATGCAGCGGTGAGGGACCAGGTGGAACGCCTTTGCCGGAGGTTCCCCGTCTACCAGAACATGTAGCCAAATCGGCTGAATACAACAACCCATTGTGGTTTTTCCTTGACAGAGACCGGTCCGTGTATCTAATTTTGGACTCGCGCCGGATTTCCCGGCGCGCTCCAGCCACACCGGGGTTTTGCCCATGAAAGACCATGGCGGGTCCGCCGCCCAGGGGGCACGGTGCATGGACCAGGCTTTTGCAGCGGCTGGCGAACGCCCGACCTGGGACGTGTACTTCATGCAGATCGCGCACCTGGTGGCCAAGCGGTCCACGTGCAGGCGCCGTGAGGTGGGCGCGGTCCTGGTCAAACACAAGCGCATACTTACCACCGGCTACAACGGAGCTCCGTCCGGGCTGCCCCACTGCATCGACGTAGGTTGCCTGCGCGAGCAGATGCGCATCCCCTCCGGGGAGCGCCACGAACTGTGCCGGGGCCTCCACGCGGAACAGAACGCCATCATTCAGGCGGGTTACCACGGGGTCTCCATATCCGGAGCCACTGTCTACTGCACCACCATGCCATGCCTCATCTGCGCCAAGATGCTCATCAACGCGGGCGTGGAACGCATCGTCTTCGCATCGGGCTACGGAGACAACATGGCCACGGAAATGCTGGACACGGCCGGTGTCGCCCTGGAGTACCTGCCCCTTCCCGAAACGGAGTGTGCCCCATGAAATGCCCCTATTGCGGTGACGTGAACAACAAGGTGATCGATTCCCGACTCGGAAAGGAAGGCGACGTCATAAGGCGCAGGAGGGAGTGCCTGGGGTGCGCCAGACGATTCACCACCTACGAGACCGTCGAGGAGATGCCCCTGGTTATCGTGAAAAAGGACGGCAGAAGGGAACAGTTCGCACGTGAGAAGATTCGGGCCGGCATGCTCCGGGCCTGTGAAAAGCGCAACGTGTCCGTGCACGAGATCGACGAGTTCATAGACCAGTTGGAGCGCGACCTCCGGGAAATCGGCGAAAAGGAGATACCGTCCAGGATCCTGGGAGAAAAGGTCATGTTCAGGCTGCACAAGCTCGACGGCGTGGCCTATGTGCGCTTCGCGTCGGTATACCGGGAGTTCAAGGACGTAAACGACTTCATGTCCGAACTCAAGCAGATGCTTGACCAGACCCAGAACCGGGTCACCGAGACGTAACCCGCATTCCAATCCGGAAAAACCGGCGCCGCGCCTCCCCACTGTATCGGGGCGGCGCGGCGCTTCGTATTGCCGATGGCGTGGGCTCGGCGAGCCGTGCATCGGGATCGGACTACGCCTCACCGCCGGCCTGGGCGGGCTGCTCCCCGTTGTCCGGGCCGGCCAGCTTCAGCGGCCCGGTGGCCTCGCCCCAGTAGATGGTGCGATGCGGGAAGGGTATCTCGATCCCCTTTGCATCAAAGGCCTTCTTCAGCCTGCCGTTGAACTCCCGGCCGACGACCCATTGCTGGATGGGCTTTGTCTTCAGTCGCGCCTTGACCACCACGGCGCTGTCCCCGAACTTGTCCACGCCGAATATCTCGATGGGCTCGATGATCTTGGCTGAAAACTCCGGGTCCGCCTTTAACTCCTCGCCCACCTGCCGGATCACCTCGATCACCTCGTCCGTGTCTTCCTTGTAGGCCACGCCGATGTCGAACACCATGGCCGACCAGCCCTTGGTCATGTTGGCCAGCGTGTCCACCTTGCCGTTCTGGAATACGTGCACCGTGCCGGAAAAGTCTCGCAGGGTGATGGTGCGAAGGCTTATGGTCTCGACCAGGCCGCCCGTCCCGTTCACGACCGCCACGTCGCCCCTGCGCACGTGATCCTCCAGCAGCATGAAAAACCCGGAGATGATGTCCCGCACGAGCTCCTGGGCGCCGAAACCCACGGCAAGGCCGGCGATACCGGCACCGGCGATGAGCGGAGCGATGTCCACGCCTACCTCCCGCAACAGGATCATGATGAGCATGGCCCAGACCAGCACCTTGACCGCGGCGGTCAGGATTCCCACCAGGGTCTCCATGCGTTTTGCCACTTCCTCGGGATCGAGGCTGGTGTTGTTCTTCATCCGGGACATCATGACCGTCTGAAATTTCCTGAGCGCGTAGTTGACCACCCGCATTGCCACCAACGCCAATACCAGAATGAGTATGATGGTGGGCAGCGAAGTAATGGCCCACTCCGTCGTCTGCTGCATGATGGTCTGCCAGAACTCCTTGGTGAACCACTTTTCCATTTCCGCCTCCATATTCCGCGTGCAACTGCGTTATTCCGATCCAGCGGCATGTCCTGTATGAAAGGAAACACTATACATTTCTTCTCCAGGGAATTCCATGGGTTTAATCCTGTATTCCGGCCGTCCTGAATCCGCGCCCGGCCGACAGACCAGGCGAAAACCACGCCCGAATCCGGCCACGGTCCCGGGCAATGCGGATGAACGGATTCAAAACACGGCATCTGCCGGAAAGTGGAGCCTTTTCCTTGATGCGGAGCCAAACTCCCTGTATGAGTGGTCCGGGAAACGGATGCCTACCAGCCCGTTGAAAAACTCGGAATTGGCAGCCTGTTCAAAAACGAGGAGATGCAAGGCACGCGAATTTCGAGGAGTAAGGCGTACTTACGGTAC
>JBKHBM010000195.1:0-4743 GCA_046542385.1 Desulfatibacillaceae bacterium
CTGACGAGAAATGAAGTGCAACGCCGCAGATCGCGTTTTTCAACAGGCTGATAACGATTCTCATAATTCTTTTCGGAATCCTCCGGCGGCCTGGCCCGCCTTTGGAAAAGCATTATGAGAACGCCTCTACCGGCCCATGGCGCCCCATGCGTCTTGTGTCGGGACAGTGCCTGGATGCCGGCGGGAGCAGTCGGCGGCACAAAAAAAACAGGGGCGTTGCCGCCCCTGTCATCTCTCACGGTATTGTCCTTGGGCCCCGTATCTCCGGGATCATTGTTGAATCCGTGAATGATCCGAAATCTTCCGGGTACTTCCTGGTGGATTGCATTCAGCCGGGCGCCGAAATCAGGGCCGTGCGTCCGATCCCGTCCATGGATTCAGGAGCAAGGGGTTCCTGAAACGGTTCCGGCTACTCGAAGACCCTGCGAAAATCCTCCACCGTGCGTTCCACCTCGTCCATGCCCTCCCGGGCCTTCTCCCCGCCGCCCTCCAGGTATCCCGCCTCGCCGTAGGCCTGCCTGATTCGGGACACCGCGAAATAGTCCGGCTCGAACGAAGCGTTCACCCGGTAGTCCTCCAGAACCCGCTCCTCCACCACGCGATCCCCTTCCACGAACAGGATGCGCGCCGGATACCAGCGCAAACCCTGGTCTCCCAGGTCGCGCCAGTCCTCGTAACGCACCTCCGCCCCGCGCGGCGCGGGCTCCAGCTTTTCCCCGGGCTTTTCGTCAACGTCCAGGAGGCCCCAGTCACGCTCCGCCCCGGCGCCGGGTTCCCGCCGGGCGTCCATCTCGTCGGGGGAAGCCACTTCCCAGGTATCGGGCGCCCGGGCCTCTTCCCGGCCCGCGGCCCCGGACGGCTCCTCTTTCTCCAGCGCCTCCACGCCCAGCATCTCCCGCGCCAGCCCGCGCTTGACCCGACCCTCGCTGTATCCGCGCACGATGTAGCGCACCGGCACCCGCATCTCCCGGTCGACCCATAACTGGGGAACGGATTCGTCCGGGTATTGGGCGCCGATCACGAAAACGACCCGGTCGTCCCACCTTCCCAGGGAGGACACCGACGTGTCCACTCCAGCATCGGCAAGTGCCTGCATGAGCCGGTCCTCGTCCCTGTACAGGAAGGGATCCTTGTAATGGTCGAACAGGGATTCGGCGTTGGCCACGATCTCCTCGTCCCTCACCTTGACCACTCCCTCGGGCGAGGCCACGTAGAGGTAGGAAGAGCCCTGGTCCGAGACGTCCTCGCGGAAGGATTCCGGAAAATCGTAGCCGGCTGTCCCGGTAAGCTCCACGTTGCCTCCGTCCTCCGCCTGTCCGTGGTAGACGACCTTCTCGGACACGGCCAGGGTGTCGGCGTTGCCCAGGCTGTCGTTCATGAATTCCACGACCTGCCCGGGAGGCAGGACATAGGCGGCGGCGCCCGCCGCCGCCAGGACGATAGCCGCGAAAACGAACATCGCGCGTTTATGCATGTATGCCACGAGCCTTTCAAGGGATCGGGGTGGCGTGGCCGCCCCCGGCGCCCTCCATTACTGTGCGAAAACCTGGCCGGTGAACACGGCCGCCGCGCCCAGTTCCTCCTCGATGCGGATGAGCTGGTTGTACTTGGCGACCCGGTCCGTGCGTGACAACGATCCGGTTTTGATCTGTCCCGCGTTGGTGGCCACGGCCAGGTCGGATATGAAGGTGTCCTCGGTTTCGCCGGAGCGGTGCGAGATCACCGTGGTGTAGCCGTTGTCCTTGGCCATCTGGATGGTTTCCAGGGTCTCGGTCAGGGTGCCGATCTGGTTGAGCTTGACCAGTATCGAGTTGGCGATGCCTTTTTCGATGCCCTCGGCGAAGATCAGGGGATTGGTGACATACAGATCGTCCCCCACCAGCTGGACCTTGTCGCCGAGTTCATCGGTCAGGGCGGCCCAGCCGTCCCAGTCGTCCTCGGCAAGTCCGTCCTCGATGGAGATGATGGGGTACTTGCCCACGAGGTCGGCGTACCACTTGACCATGTCGCCGGCGTCCAGGCTCCTGTTGTCGGACTTGAGCTGGTACTTGCCGTTCTCGAAGAACTCGCTGGCGGCCACGTCCACGGCCAGGGCCACTTCCTCGCCCGGCTTGTACCCCGCCTTCTCGATGGCTGAAAGGATGTAGGAGAACGCGGACTCGTTGGACTCGAGGTCCGGGGCGAAACCTCCCTCGTCGCCCACCGACGTGTTGAAGCCCTTGTCCTTGAGCACCTTTTTCAGGTTCGCGAAAATTTCGGCGCCCATGCGGATGGCCTCGGCGCAGGTCGGTGCGCCCACCGGGATGATCATGAATTCCTGGATGTCCAGGTTGTTGGAGGCGTGCGCCCCGCCGTTGACGATGTTCATCATGGGAACGGGAAGCTGTCTGCCGAACACGCCGCCGATGTAGCGGTACAGGGGCAGCCCCAGGCTTTCGGCCGCGGCCCGGGCGATGGCCAGGGACACGCCGAGGATGGCGTTGGCGCCCAGGTTGGACTTGTTCTCGGTGCCGTCAAGCTCAAGCATGTAGCGGTCGATCAGGACCTGCTCGGCGGAGTCCAGCCCCAGGATCTTGGGGGCGATGATGTCGGTCACATTGGCCACGGCCGTGGCAACGGACTTGCCGCCGTAGCGGGGATCGTCCTTGTCGCGCAGCTCCAGGGCCTCGCGTACGCCCGTGGATGCGCCGGAAGGGACGGCGGCGCGACCGACGGCGCCGCTGCCCGTGAACACTTCCACCTCCACGGTCGGGTTGCCTCGTGAATCCAGAATTTCCCGCGCCCGCACATCCAATATCTCTGTCATTTCAGCCTCCGTAAGGGGATGGTTTGTGTGGCAAGAATCGCCAGTGCCGGGTTCTTTGGGCCGGCAATGCGTGATCGGTACAGGTCCGGCGTTTTGCCGTTCCCGGGGCGTGTTGACAAATCGCGCCAGAATGCTACCTATCTATATCCCTCGCGATTGCCTGTCAAGGTCGGCGGGGCGCACACCAGTCCGGGCACGGATCGAGTCCCGGGAAGGAGCAGGACATGGACAGGAAGTCCCCCTACTACACGGCGCACCTGGTGGTGTCCGCCGTGCGCGTTCTGGAACACAAAAAAGGCACTCCGCCCACCGTCGGCGACATCTCGGAGCTGGTGGGCCTGTCCCTCGAGGAGATCCAGTCCATCTGCAACTCCCTTAGGGGTGCCGGAGCGCTGGAGGCAGTGGAGTCGGCGGCGGGGCAGCGCTTTTATCCGGGCGACCCCGCGCCCCTGGAAAGCCTGCCTCGGGAACGGAACTCCGGCGGCATGGAGGATGAACTCAAAAAGTTCGAGGAAAAAAAGCGCGCGGAGATGGAGAAGTTCGCCCAGATGACCAAAAAGGAGGACAGCCGGAAAAAGGACCTGTTCTCCTCGCTGGAAGCGCAGCTGAAGGACAAATTGAAAAAGGGGGAATGACGGCCTGCTCAAACAGGCCGACCGCGCGGCATCCCATGCGTAACAGCCCGTTGAAAAACCCGGAATTGGCAGCCTGGTCAAAAACGATGAGATGCAAGGCGCGCGAATTTCGTGGAGGTTGGCGTACTTACGGTACGCTGCATCGACGAGAAATGAAGCGCAACACCGCAGATCGCGTTTTTCAACAGGCTGTTATGGGGTTCTTGGAGGATCATTCAATGTTTCGTCACGGTTTCAGGTGTTTACAAGTCCGTGGGATTCCGCCGGAATCCGGCCGTAGGGTCGCGGAATCACGCTGTTGAGGGAGGACGTTTCCCATGGCCGTGGAACAACTTGTTTACGCGTGGCTGGAAAAGGGCCGCGGCGTGGACCCGGAGATGTCGGGATTCCAGGTGGCCGCCGTTTCCCCGGGCCTTGAGGACGAGACCCGGAAGGTCGTCGCCGCCATAAGCCGCCACCTGAAGGACACGGTGTACGGCAATGCCGGGAAGGAGGCGCTGGAGGCCGAGGCCCGCTGGCGCGCCGAAAACCCGGAAGACCCGGAACCACCCGAGGAGGTGCGTTCCGGATTCCCGGCGGCCTACAGCTACCTCGCCCTGGACGAAAAACGTTTCGCCCTGACCCGCGCCGTATATGCGGGCCTGTGCGGGGACAAGGCCCGGTCCGGCAACGTGCTGTCCCACACGCTGGTGCTGGAGGCCGGGGACCTGGCCCCACTGGCGTACAGACCGCTTGGACTCGTCGGCTCGGGAGTGTTCATCGACGCACCCCCCGACTCCCCGGAACTGCCCGCGCTGGCCACACTCAAAAACCATGCCGCGTCCAGGCCGGATTATGCGCTGCTGCGCAAGGCTCCCTTCGCCGGACAGGTGGCCACCATGGTCACGGCATTGTCCGGATGCGTGACCGACGGCCCGGTGGTGGTGCTGTGCCTGCCGTCCTGGCGGGTGGCTCCCGGGTTCGTGGACGCGCTCACCAGCCTGCTGCCTCCCGGGGCGCGCACCGCCGTCACCTTCACCACCCTGGAAACCGACCGCAGCTGGCGGCCCGAAGGCCTTGAGCACGGCAGGGAAGGAGAGCCCCCCTATCGCCTGGTCACCCACTGCGCCCGGGCGTCCGAGGACTTCGGCCTGGCGCCGGAGCACTATCGCAAACACCGCGTCTACAACTTCGTGGGAAACCGGCATTCCACCGGGCTGGCAGAGTCCGAATTCGCGCGGCTGGCGGCCCGGAGCCTGGAGGAGGGTCGCCTGGAACCGGTGCGGCGTTTCCACAAGCTGTGCCTGCGGCTGGGCATGGAAA
>JBKHBM010000196.1:0-4690 GCA_046542385.1 Desulfatibacillaceae bacterium
GCCATTCCGTCCGGGTCATCGCGAGCCCTCCTTGGCCTCTTGATAACCCGGACAGATTAAGTGCTCTCTACAGAAATTTCCGTCCGCCTTGACATCCCGGATTTCTTCTCTACAATGACCCTTTTGCCCGGTCGGCCCGGCGAGCTCCGGCCTCCGGAATCCACAAAACGCGCCACACATCGGCGGGGACACCGGCCCGGATGGACGACGTCAAGGAAATCGAACGAAAGCGGCTTTTGGGCCGGCTTTCCAAAAATCCCGGCGAATACGAGGGCCCGCCCATGCCCTGGCTCCCCCAGCCCGGAAAATGCACCCGGTGCAAGGTCAAGGGTATCGCCACCATCGGCCTGCCCAGCCACAACAGCCGCTTCTGCCCGGACTGCTTCGACGTTTTTTTCCTGAACGCGGTGCGCCGGGGCCTCAAGAAGGTCCCGCTGCCCGGGGACGAACCCATCGTGGTGGCGGTGAGCGGAGGCAAGGATTCGCTGACCGCGTGGGACGTGCTTCACAGGCTTGGTTTCCGGACCCTGGGCATCCACCTGGACCTTGGCATCGACGGCTTTTCCGAGGCATCCATCGCCGCCGCGAAAACGTTCGCCGAATCCAGGGGCCTCGAGTTTCATGTACATTCCCTCAAGGAACACTTCGGCTACACCGTTCCCGAGACCTACGGCCGGTCCGGCCAGGAAATCTGCGCGGTGTGCGGTACAGTCAAGCGCCATTTCCTGAACCGGCTTGCCGTGGACGCGGGCAGCGGCCACCTGGTCACCGGCCACAACCTGGACGACGAGGGAGCCCGCCTGCTGGGCAACCTGATTCGCCGGCGGGAGCGATACATCGAAAAGTTCCATCCGTTTCTCCCCTCGGAGCACGATCGACAGGCCTCCAGGGCCAAGCCGCTGTTCCGGGTGGACGAAACGGAAATCCGCACCTACGTGGCCATCCACGAAATCCGGCCGGCACAGGGCACTGGCTGCCCCTTTTCCACCGGGGCGACCAGCACGGAATTCAAGCACGCCCTCAACTGGCTGGAAACGAAGATGCCCGGCACCAAGCGCGATTTCGTGCTGGGCTACATCAGGGCCAACGCGGCCCCGGCGGAGGCCTCGTACAACGACTGCGAAAAATGCGGCGCGCCGACATACAGTAACGTGTGCGCCGCCTGTGGCCTCAAACGGCGGGTCAACGAAAAAAGGGCACTCAGGGGCGAGGCCACGGCGGACTGACCCCCGGAAACGACATCCCCCGCCTTGCGACCATCGCTGCCGGACAGGCCGTCATTCCCGGCTTCATGAACGAACCGTCAGGACAATAAAGGAAAGCCCATGTCGAGGCCTGTTTGTGGCAAACTCGTCGTTTTCGACAAGATCAAGTTCAAGAAGGTTGTGGACCCGGCCAATCCCAGGATGCTGGGCCTGCCCATGGGACAGATACACACGGACGAGTTGGCCGAAATCCCCTCGGGCGGCTCCTTTTTCCGTGGAGGCAGGCAGTACTGGGTGCTGGACTGCGACATTCACGACTACGTGATGGAAGGCCTGCATCGCTCCACCCAGATCATTTACCCCAAGGAAGCCGCCTACATCATCATGCGCATGGACATCACGCCGGGAGCGCGCGTCGGCGAGGCCGGGACCGGTTCGGGCGCCCTGGCCTCGGCCATGTCCCGCGCCGTGGGTCCCGAGGGCAGGATATACACCTACGAGGAAAACGAGGACCTCAAACGCACGATACGCCGCAACCTCCGCCGGCACCAGGACTTCACGAACGTGGTCATCCACGAGCAGTCCCTGGCCGACGGCATCGAGGAGCGGGGCCTGGACGCCTTTGTCCTGGACGTGCGACATCCCTGGGAAGTCCTGGACCACGTGTACGACGCCCTTCGCACCGGCGGCCACCTGTGCATCCTCGTGCCCACCACCAACCAGGTCTCAGACGTGTTGCGCGCACTGTCCGGCCCGAAATTCTTCATCACCGACGTGCTGGAAATCATGCACCGCCACTACAAGGTCAACGCCGCGCGCCTGCGCCCGTGGGACCGCATGGTGGCCCACACGGGCTACCTGGTGTTCGCCCGCCGCATGATCGTGGAGGCCGTGGAGGCAACGGAACCGGAAGGTACGGCCGAATCGTCCGTGGAGGCGGGGGACAACGACCGGGCCCCGGACTCGTCTGCCGAGGTGGACGCCACCGAGGGCGACAGGGTCGAGGGAGTTCCCGCGGGCCCGCCCACCACTCCGGACGACAAGGTGGAATGATTCGGATTGCCGGGGAGGGACGGACACTTCGGGATCACCGGTATCGCTCCTGGATGTACCAGTAGAATGTACCAATGGCACTTTGAGCGATTTTCCCGGATATGGCCCGGATATGGGGCTAATGATTTCAGATAGTCAGGAAGGAAGTGGTGGAGATGAGGGGGATCGAACCCCTGACCTCAGCGTTGCGAACGCTGCGCTCTCCCAGCTGAGCTACATCCCCACGCGCTGAAAAAGCCTGTTTATCAAAACAGGCCACGAAGGTCAATTATTTTTACGCGGGTGCGGCGAAATCCCCTGGATGCACATCAGAACGGCTTACGGAGTCTTGCCCCGGCGGCCCTTCCCGTCTCTGGAAAAATCATGCGACCGCGTCTACCCGTTTTCCCGGTCCACCCTGTCGTACACCCGCCGTTCCACGAACAGCTGGACGACGTCCGGGTCCAGCCGGCCGCTGTCTACTTCCGCCTGAAGGATGCCGCAGGCCTTTTCCGGTGATATGGCCCGGCGATAGGGCCTGTCCATGGCTGTGAGGGCGTCGAAGATGTCCACCATGGCCAGGATACGGGCCTCCAGCGGGATGTCCTCTGCCATGAGTTTTCTGGGGTAACCGCTTCCGTTGAGCATCTCGTGGTGGGCGGAAGCGATGAACGGCACGGATTCGAGATGGCCGGTGAACGGAATGTTCTGTACTATGTTCAGCGTGTGCTCCACGTGGCTTTGCATGGTCCGGTACTCCTCGCTGGTGAGGTTGCCCTTTCTCACCGTGAGGTAACCCATCTCGATGTCCGTCAACAGCGGCTTCTCGTTCCCGTCAAGGTCCGTGTACGTGGTTTGCGCAAGCTCCCCCAGGAATTCCAGGTCCTCGTCCGGCAGGAAGCTGGACACGTTGATCTTCTGTACCCTTTCCCCAGCCTCCTTCAGCCACTGCCTGCGGGCTTCCGCCTCCGCCTCGCCCCTGTCCCGGCCCGCCCTCAGGGTCTCCATGGCCATGGCCATGGAAAACCGCGCCGAGATGACCTCCTCGTGTCCCACGGGAAGGCGCCACCGTTTGTCCAGGATGTTCTCCGGGACCCCGATCTTGCCGATGTCATGCAGCCACGCGGCGTAGGACAGTCGCTCCAGCTCGGCGTCGGAAAGGCTTACCTCGGCGAACGGACCGTCGCTCTCCTCGTTGATCTGGTGCGCGCAGGCCAGGGCATAGGCCGCCACCCGCCGGGAGTGGCCGGCGGTGTGTGGGCTCCGGGCGTCGATGGCCGAGGCCGAGTACTTGATGAGCGCCTCGAACAGGCCCTTGATGTACTTGATCAGCCGGGCATTCCGGATGGCGACCGCCGCCTGGGAAGCCAGGGACAGGGTGAGGGTCCTGTATTCCGTGGAAAAGGGCTGCACCGCTGCTCCGTCCATTGCGTTGATGAGCTGGAGCACGCCGATGATGCTGCCCTCCGGCTCCTTCATGGGGACCACCAGCATGGACTGCGTGCGGTATTCGTTCTGCTCGTCGAAGCTGCGGTTGAAGCAGTACTGGCAATCCCGGTCCAGGTGGTACACGTCGTCGATATGCAGGACATCCCCGGTCAGCGCCACGTAGCCGGCGATGCTTTTGGCGTCCAGGGGTATGGGAAAAGGCTTGAAGGCCGACCCCTGGCCCGACCGGGCGTCCAGGGTGTCGTTCTGGGCCACCCGGAAGATGAGCCGGCTGTCCTCCAGGGTGTACAGGCTGCCCGCGTCCGCCGCGTTGAACGCGCGGGCCTCGGTGACGATTAGTTCCAGAAGCCTGTCCAGGTCGGTTTCGCTGGAAAGTGCTATTCCGATCCGGTTCAGCTTCTCTATGACCGGGTCCATTTTCATGGTGTCTGTATAGGCGTAACTTCCTTGTACGTCAAGAAAAAGCCACGGTTTCAAGGGGGATGCGTGAGGGATGTCACGTACGTTGGCAGGCGGATTTCACATGTTGGCGGCAATGAACAAAGGGGCGCCCCGAACCCGAAGCACCCCTTGATGTCCTGCTGGCTGAGGGACCAGGATTCGAACCTGGATTAACGGGGCCAGAACCCGTCGTCCTGCCGTTAGACGATCCCTCAACGTTGGGGCACAACATAAAAGGTGATTTTTTTCTTGTCAAGAGGACAAATGCCAAAATGTAGTCTGCGATCTCCTGCGCCTGAATCCATGATGAAAATATTGAATACTGCATGAAAAGCCCCGTGATGCCGGCCTCTCACAGGCTTTTCCATGAATTCCCGGGTCCGCCCGGCGGGTCAGGGGCTTTTCCGGGCCACCGCGCGGGCTCGTGCAGCGCGTCCGCGGCCACAGAGCCCGGCCGGCATACTTTAGCAGCCCGTTGAAAAACTCGGAATTTGCAGCCTGTTCAAAAGCGATGAGATGCAAGGCGCGCGAATTTCGAGGAACAAGGCGTACTTACGGTACGT
>JBKHBM010000069.1:0-23737 GCA_046542385.1 Desulfatibacillaceae bacterium
ATCTCATCGTTTTTGAACAGGCTGCAAATTCCGAGTTTTTCAACGGGCTGTTACATGACCCCATCCAATGGGGTCCGCCGTCAGCCCTGCCGGTCAAGGCTCCGGTCCCGGAACACCATTTTTCTCAGCCCCAACGTAATCAGGGCCGCCACTGACTCATAGGCTCCGAACAGCAGGGCGGCCATGAACGCTGCGACGACGAAACTGAAGAGCGCCGACCCCGGATCCTTTTCCGCCTCTTCCTTGTACTCGTCGAATGTGTCGATGTACTGCTCCAGGGTCATGTTCCTGGCCTCTTCGGTGTCCCGCGTAATGGCGGGATGCACCCAGGCCGTGAGCAGCGCGGCAAACAGGAGCACAGTGATGATTTTGCCCAACGCCACAGCCGGGTCCGCATCCGTGGCATGGGTTTCTTCCCTGTCAATGATGGGCATGGTCGATGGATGCCCGGACTCGTCGGCATCCTCGGGCGTCTCCTCCCCCTGTTCCGAGAGGTTTCGCAGCATCCGCTCCACCGTCCGGGGTTCGCGCACGCCCATGAAGCCGATCTCCTCGGTCTGCTCGTCGCCGTCGGAATCACGCCACCGGCCGAGCGCCATCACGATGTCCCCGGTGCCGTCCTTCCTCTCTCTCCGCTGGACATGCCGAAGGTCACGGGGATGGAAGGAACGGATCTCGCCTGAATCGGAAAACAGGATTGCCCGTTGGTCCGTGATTACGTGGAACACCCGCATCTGCTTCCAGTAAGCGTAAAACGGCGTCCCAAGGATTCCCAGGCCGACGATTATGAACGGCACGCCGAACAGGGCGGCCCAGCCCAGCCCGCCCTCGGGTTCCACGTCCAGGACTCCGGCGGCGCCCAGGATCCAGAAAATGGAAAACGCGGTCCAGGGGATGCCGAACAGATAGGCAAAACCCGTGGCAGGAACAAAAAACCTCGGGATGGCCCGCGCGAACCAGAGGATCTGCTCGCCCTCGCGCCGCTCCCGTTCCACCTTTTCAATCATCTCGTCCGTAAAGCGGTCTTCCTTGAAAATGGGCACGCGCGCCTCCAGGCCTGGAGTCCCGAGGTGACGAGAGTCGACAAGAAAGCCCCTGGCCTTGCCACGGGGACCTGGTATCAGGCTGGATGGCAACCAGACCGGTTCCGGCCCGCCCAAGCGGGCCTTTACCCGATATGCCTGGTTATCGTTACCAAGTGTGCGTAATTCTCTGATTGGACTATCGTTGGCAGCAGGTAAAAACCCGGAATCAACAGACTGTTAGAACGGAATGTCGTCCTCGTCCCTGGGGCCCTGGGAATAGGAGGGACCGGAGTCGCCCCGGGGTTCGTCGTCCGGGTACGGGGTGGACGGCCGCTGCTGCTGCTGCTGGGACCGCTGGCGATTTTGTCCGGAGGGCGCGCCTTCGCCCTTGGGGCTCAACATCTGCATCTCATTGGCCACGATTTCCGTTGTCCACCGGCGGTTGCCCTCCTTGTCCTCCCACTCCCGCGTCTGAATGCGACCCTCGATGTACACCTGCTTGCCCTTGTGCAGGTAGTCACCGCAGATTTCCGCCAACTTGCCGAAGGCCACGATCTTGTGCCATTCCGTGCGCTCCTCCCCCTTGAAACGTTCGGTGGTGGCCACCGTAAAATTGGCCACGGCCATGCCGCTCTGGGTGAAACGCACCTCGGGATCGCGGCCCAGATGCCCTATGATCATCGCCTTGTTCAGTCCCGCCATGTCGTACCTCCGCTGTATGATGGCCTTCCGCAGTGTCGCGGCCCGGCTGCCCGCCGGTTGGTATTGGATGCTCTGGGTTGTATAGCCCATGGCCCTGCCTGTCAAGGACTCGATCAGGCCGGGAACCGCGAATTATCCAATGACTCGATATATCAACCTCCATGCGCCATGAACGGTCCTGTCGACACGGCCCCGGATTGCCAGGGTCCGTGGAGGCGAAAAACAGGCCATGGCGTATTCGGGCCTTGATAAACGCTTTTTGTTGCCATACACTTTGGACATGGGTCACGTGTTCGACAACAGGGACGCACGGCAATACGAGGAATTGTGCCAAAGCGTGGACGGAACCTCCGTGGAGCAACTGCGGAGGCAACTGGTATTGCGACTTGTGCATCCGCTGCCCGGAGAGCGCGTTCTGGACATCGGCTGCGGCACGGGACGGGACCTTTCCATGTTCCTGGACCACGGCCTGAGCCTCACCGGCATCGATCCCTCCGCCTACATGCTGGACCTTGCAAGGCAACGCCTGGGACACCGGGCCGAATTGTACAGGGCGCGCGGCGAAAGGCTGCCTTTCGAGGATAATGCCTTTGACGTGGCCATGCTCTGCGGTTCCCTGGAATTCGTGGAAAACCCCCGGGCAGTGCTGATCGAGGCCTCGCGGGTCGCCAAGGACCGGGTGTTCATCGGGTGCATGAACCGCTACGCGATCAAGGGCATCGAGCGCCGCATCAAGGGGCGCCTCGAGGATTCCGTGTACCGCCACGCCCATTTTTTCAGCGTCTGGGAATTGAAGTACCTGGTACGCGAAACTCTGGGCAACCTCCCCATAAACTGGCGCACCTGCTGCCATCTCACGGACGGGGGCGGCGGATACAGGGAACGCCTGGAACGGGTGGACTGGCTGCGCCGCCTGCCCACCGGCTCGTTCGTGGCCATGGTGGTGACGCTCACGTGCAACCTTCGGGTGACCCCGCTGGAACTGCGCCACAAGCCTGTGAAGGCCGGCAAACTCATCACGGGCCCGGCAAGGACCCCGTTCCCACGCCCTCCCCGGAATGCGCCGTGACGACGGAAGAAACGAGTCCGCCCCCATATGCCCAAGGAGTGCAGCCATGAAGGAGGCCGCCCTTTACGAAAAACGCGACGACAACAAGGTGAAATGCCACCTGTGCAACCACCGCTGCTCCATCAAGCCGGGTAAACGCGGCATCTGCGGAGTGAGGGAAAACGTTGACGGAACGCTGAACACCCTGGTCTACGCCAGGACCATAGCCCGCAATGTGGACCCAATAGAGAAAAAGCCCCTCTTTCACTTTCTGCCGGGTACACTGTCCTATTCCATTGCCACCGTGGGCTGCAACTTCAAGTGCCGGTTTTGCCAGAATGCCGACATAGCACAGATGCCGGCCGACCAGAATGGCAAGATATGGGGCCAGGACTTCCCTCCGGAACAGGTGGTGGCCGACGCCGCGGCCAGGGACTGCGCAAGCATCGCCTATACCTACACGGAGCCCACGATCTATTTCGAGTACGCGTACGACTGCGCGGTCCTCGCCAGGGAACGGGGCATCAAAAACGTGTTCGTGACCAACGGCTACATGACCCCCGAGGCCATAGAGCGCATCCAGCCTTACCTGGACGCGGCCAACGTGGACCTCAAGGCCATGAACGACAGGCTGTACAAGGAGCTGTGCCAGGCGAAGAGGGAAGCGGTCATGGAATCCCTCAAGCTGCTGAGGCAGGCCGGGGTCATGGTGGAGGTCACCACGCTCATCGTTCCGGGATGGAACGATGATCCCGAGGAGCTGAAACAACTGGCCGGTTTCCTGGCGGAGAGCCTGGGGCCGGACACGCCGTGGCACGTGAGCAGGTTTCACCCGACGTACCGCCTGATGGACGCCCCGGCCACGCCCGTGGCCACCCTTCTGGAGGCCTACAAGGTCGGCAGGGAAGCCGGGCTCCAGTACGTGTACGCGGGCAACATACCGGGACAGGGCGGAGAGGACACCATCTGTCCCGGGTGCGGCGAGACCGTGATCATGCGCCACGGCTTTTCCGTGCGCAAAAACAACCTGGACAAGGGCAAGTGCGGCAGCTGCGGGGAATCCATCCATGGGGTCTGGGAGTAGCCGCCCCGGGACAAAGGGCCTTGCCGAACCGCCTCGCTCTCCACCCTGGCCGGAGTTCTCATGGACATCGAGGTGAAATGCCATGCCGGTTACAAGGGTGAGCAGACGCCCCGAACACTCGTTTTCGGCGCCCGTGAGGTTGCCGTAACCCGGGTGCTGGACATGTGGCTGGCGCCGGAACACCGGTATTTCAAACTGGTTGGG
The DNA here is from genome assembly GCA_046542385.1 of Desulfatibacillaceae bacterium. GTDB lineage: Bacteria > Desulfobacterota > Desulfobacteria > Desulfobacterales > Desulfatibacillaceae > JBKHBM01. The sequence goes on from JBKHBM010000069.1 coordinate 4,064, forward strand.
GACGACGGGTATACCTACATCGTACGCCACGACATGAACACGGGAGAATGGGAGATGACCATGGCCTCGGCACTGGATGGCGCGGCGCCGGGCCGGAACGAATCATGAAAGAGAATCGGACTTCCGTATCAAACACCAGGAGAGAACGGGGCACCAACACCCTTCGCACCGGGGACGGACGACGGCTGGCCTGGATCGAACTTGGCCCGCCTGACGGCGCGCCCCTGTTCTACTTCCACGGGTTTCCGGCAAGCCGGCTGGAAGGCATTTTCACGGAACCGTACGCATGGGAATTGGGCTTGCGGGTGATCGCCATGGACCGGCCGGGCATGGGCCTGGCCGATCCCTTGCCGGGGCGGCGCATCGGGGACTGGCCAGGGGACGTGGAGCGGGTGGCGGACGAACTGGGTCTCGGGACCTTTGCGGCCCTGGGCGTTTCCGGGGGCGGCCCGTATCTCCTCGCCTGCGCCGCGAAGATACCGCACCGCCTTCTGAGCGCCACCACGGCCTGCGGCCTGGGACCTCCGGAATCCTTCAGCGCCGAGGGCCGCCTGGCTGTCCTACGGGACATGCTGTTCGGCCTGGTCCACAGGCACCCGGAAGCAGCCGGCCCCATCGCTTCCATCAGCCGTCCCCTGGCTGTTCGGCTGGCTCCGCTGGTTCACCGTGTTACCACGGCCGTGGCTCCCGCCGCCGATCGCAGGGCCATGCGTGACCCCAGGGTGGGTCTCATCGTTACCGAATCGCTGGCCGAGGCGTTCCGCCAAGGCACCGACGGACCCTCCCGGGAGCTGCGGTTATACTCCAACCCGTGGGACTTTGACCTCTCCGACATCCGCGTCCCGGTACGCCTCTGGCACGGAACCTCGGACAACGTGGTCCCGGTGTCCGATTGCCGGTATCTCGAACAACACCTTCCCTACTGCCGGGCCACCTATGTCCCCGGCGAGGCGCATTTCTCCCTGGTGATGAACCACGCCAGGGAAATCCTTGGAGAGATCGCGGCATGACGCTGGTACCGGAAAGGATCGAGGACTTCCGCCCCCCGCCGGCAAGCCTGGTCTGGCTGGCCACGGCCCACCTTCGCGCCTATTTCGGTCCCGAATTCTATGGCCTGGAGGACATCGACCCGTCCCGCGCCTATCTGCTGGTCGGCAACCACACCATTTACGGAGTGGTGGACGTGCCCGTCTACTTCGCGGCCATTTACAGGGAGACCGGCATATACGCACGCGGCCTGGGCCACCACCTCCATTTCAAGGTGCCCCTGTGGCGGGACGTGCTGAGGCTGTGCGGCGGCGTCCACGGCACGCGGGAGAACTGCCGGCGGCTCATGCGGTCGGGGCAGAGCATCATGGTGTTCCCGGGAGGGGGCTACGAGGTGTGTCGGAAAAAGGGGGAGGAAAATCGACTGATCTGGAAAAACCGCATGGGCTTCGTGAAACTGGCCGCGGACTTTGGTTACCCCATCCTTCCCTTCGCATCCCTGGGCGTGGACGACGCTTATGACATCCTGCTGGACGGCCGGGATTTCGCGCGTTCTCCCATGGGCAGGGTGGTCAACCGGGTGCCGCGACTGAACAGCCTGTGGAAGGGTGGCGAGGAGATGCCGCCCATCGCGCTGAGCCTGGGCCCCACCCCGTTTCCCAGGCCGGCCCGGCTCTATTTTTCCGTGGGCAGGCCCGTGGAGACCATGGCCTTTGCCGGACAAGGCGACGATCCCGCGGCCATGAGACGCCTTCGTGACCAGGTGGAGGACTCCATCATGAACCAGTTGGACCGCCTGCGCCATATCCGGTCCATGCGGGACGATTCCGGCCTGGTGCGCCGCCTGCTCAACAGGCTGTAACCCGCCATGGACCTTTGCGCCACCTGCCCCCTGGAGGAAAAGATTCACGTCTGCTGCGCCCGCCACCCGGAAACCCTGGAAACCCGGATGATGCCGACCCCCGGCGGAGGCCGACTGTCCTGCTGCTCCATGCTCGGGGACAACGGGGAATGCCTGGACTACCACTCCAGGCCCCGCCACTGCCGGGAATTCGTGTGCGAACGCAGCAACAACCCGTTTGAGAGATGATCCGGCTGCCAGGGCTACGGCCCGGCGCGGTGCAGGAGATTTTGTTCGGTCCGGGCTTTCTTTTTCCGTATGGCCTCCAGAATCCGGGTCGTCCTCCGGGCATAGGCCGCGGCGGTTTTCGGGTCTCCGACGGCTTCATGGAACTCGGCAAGACGCGCGCTGGCCTGCGCCACCCGCTCATCCTCTCCGTCCAGCGCCTTCTCCAGCATGGCCAGGCTCCCCTGCAGCAGGCGCTCGGCGGTGTTGTTGTTTCCCAGCTTGTGCTCGCACCATCCCAGTTTGCCCATGGTGGCTGCGATCCGGGGGTGGTCCGGCCCGGATTCCCGCTTCCAGATTGGCAGCGCCATCCGATACAGGGGCACGGCCTGCCCGCACCTTCCGGTCTGGAAATACACCTCCGCCAGATTGTCCAGGCTTTCCGCCACGGCCGGGTCCCGCATGCCGTGGATTTCCACCTCCTTTTCCAGGCTCTCGGCGAGCAGTTGCTCCGCCCCGTCGTTCATACCCAGTTCGAGGAACAGCAGGCCCAGATTGTTGGTGAACGCCACCACGCTTGGATGCAACTCGCCGTACGCGTCCCTGAACGCGGGAAGGATACGCTCCCCCCAGCGGGCCGCCCGCAGGTTCTCGCCGTTTTCCAGCAGTTTCTCGTACTGCTCGTAGTTCGCCCATGCCTCGTCCCTGGTCGAAAAGCCCGATTCCTCGGGCGCGGCCTGGACCGGAAGGCCTCCGGACAGGACCAGAACGAGCACCAGCGCGGACCGTATTGTTCGCATGCGAAGCATGGCGTTCTCCTGTCGGGTTGTTCAAAAGGGGTTGCAATGGTGGAACCGGATTGCAGGGATGAAAATACCCGGAGACCGGGCTGATGTCAAAATGTTTGGCCTTCCCCGCCAATGCACTGCGGTCCGCTGAAAACAGGGAAGGCTCGCGAAATCAATGCGCGGCATCCACGGGGCATGTGGCGCAACCCCGCGGATCACTTTGGAAAGAGGTCGGCAAAGCCCGTCCTCTATTGACCGGGAACCAAAAAAGACCGAGAATGCCTGTACGCATCGGCACCATGTTGTAATACCGCGCGCGCCAGCGCGCGCCGGCTGCCACCGGAAGACGCGAGAAATGGCCATGGCACACGAAAACCTTCGTCGAGTGGGAATCATCGGCGACGTCCACGCCGAGGACGTGCTTTTGGAAAGGGCCATCCGGCTGCTCAAGGATGCCGGCGCCGAACTCGTGGTGTGCACGGGCGACGTGGTGGACGGGCCGGGCAACGTGGACCGGTGCGTGAGCCTGCTGGCCCTGGAGGACGTCCTGGTCGTCAAGGGCAACCACGACCAGTGGTTCCTGGCCAACCGACTTCGCTCCCTGCCCAAAGCCACCCAACCCGGAAACGTGGACGTGACCTCGGCGTCCTTTATCAACCTTCTGCCCCTGTGCCGGGACGTGGGCACGATCGCGGGCGGGGTTGTCATCTGCCACGGACTGGGAGAGAATACCATGGCCAAGGTGACTCCGGACGACTACGGATACGGCCTGGAAGTAAACGATGACCTGTGGGAACTGGTGCGTGACCCACGCTATGCCTATGCGGTGTGCGGCCACTCCCACAGGCGGATGGTGCGCCATTTCGACGGCCTGTGCGTGATCAACGCGGGCACCCTTTCGCGCGACGAACAACCGTGCTGCCTGTTGGCGGATTTCCAGACAGGCGAGGCCCGGTTCCTTCTGCTGGACGAAGCCGGCGCACCCGTAGGCGAGGAGGTGGAAAACCTGTTCCCATGAGCATCGTCCATCCCTGCGTCAATACGGCATGGCAACCCGTGCGCCTCGTGCTGGACACGGACATCGGCTTTGACGCCGACGACCTGCTCGCCCTGGCCATGGTCCTCGACAGGCCGGAATTCGAGCTTCTCGGAATCATCGCCTGCGGCGGCGAGCCCGACATGAGCGCCCGCATGGCCCGCGCCCTGTGCAGGGAGACGGGCCACGACGTGCCGGTCGCCCAGGGGGAGAAAACGAGGCTCGGGGAACCCGTTTCCGAACCTCATCTCGACTTTTTCGTCACCCTTCCCGGCTTCGGGGACCCCGATCAAGGGTTTTCGGACGCCGAAAACCTGCTGGCGAGCATCGGCTCCCGGCTCCAGGGGGCCTTGTATGTAAGCATCGGCCCGCTGACCACCCTGGCCCGGCTTCTGGACACGGCCCCTGAACTCACAGGCCGGTTGCGGGGCGTAGTTTCCATGGGTGGTTACGTGCAGCCCGAAGGTGCTCCGGGCATTCCGGAGTACAACTTCGGCGTAGACCCCGCCGGCACGCGCAAGGTGCTCTCCCGGGGCCTGCCCCACCTGTGCGTCACCAAAAACCTCTGCGACGGCTTTGTTATGCCGCCTGAAAACACAGCCCGGCTTGCACGGTCCGGCGGCACCGCCCGAGTGCTTGCCGCGCGCTTTCTGAAAACCTGGTTCGACGTATTCGACGAGCAGATACTGTACGATCCCTTGACGCTCGCCATCGCCGCGGACCCCGGTCCCGTTCGGCTGGAGCCGGTTGCGTTCGACGTGGCCGGGGACATGACCGTCACCGCCCGGTTTCCCGGGAAAGGCGGGACGCTCGCCACCGTGGGCACCGCGCCGGCGGATCAATCCTGGTTTGAAAACCTGTTCTACGGAGCCGTGTGACCCCATTCCGCAGAGGCTCGGAACCCAATCCTCACGACCGGCAAACGACTTGCGGCCGGAGGGGACAGCATCCCCGCCCGGCCGCGTTGGTTGACCGCTTCATGGCTTTCCGGCTTATCGTCTCACGACCACCGTGGCTTTCATGGACTTGACGGTTATGTCGCCAATCTCGAGGGAACCCCCCGGCGTGTCCATACGGAAAGTCGGCAGGACCCCGTCCGCCTCGAACCTGATGGTGGCCAGTTCACCCGCCAAACCCGCGTCGGCGACCAGCATTTCCGGAAACTCCACGCCAGTCACCCGGACGTTCAGGTCATTGAGGTTGAAGCCTCGGAAAACGTTGAGCGGCACGACCTCGTCGAAAACACCCAAGGCCGAGGCCAGGGCTTCGTGCATGAAATTCAGGGCCGGCTTCAAGGCGGCGGCGCCGTCGCCGGTTTCCCTTGCCAGGGCCACTTTGTCGGCCAGGCCGAAACCGTTGTCGCGCTTTGCCAGAAATTCCGGGAAGGACAGGGTCTCCCCCCCGGAGGCCGCGTCGTCCATGGCAGCCCTGGTGCCGGCGTAACCGGCAAGCTCCCTGCCTGTGGAGCCTCCAATGATGTTGGCGAGCTGTTCGTTGTTCATGACATCGACAGCGTTGGCCGGAACTGCGGCCGGCAGGAGAAGGGCCGTGGCCGCGAGTATCCAAAGCACATGCAGTGCTTTCGGCTTCCTGTTTCCTTTCGTGGTCAGGTTGGCTGTGGCGTTCATGGTGTCCTCCCCATATCCTCGGGCATTGCTGCTCCCGGAGCCCGATATTTTCCGTTCATGGTTTACCGTCGGCTCCGCTACCCGGCGTAGCGAAGTTGTCTCATTTCAGAGCAGCATGCGTGCCAGAAACGGATTCGGGAGGGAAAATACGTGGAGCATATATGATTTTGATGTTATTTTAGCGATTTATACATGAAGAATTGTGGATTTGGAGCTTGTGAAATTCACCGGAAGACGGAAAAACAAGTGTCCTTTTTTTGCAAAATGCCAAGATTCAGGCAAAATGAACGGACATGACGGGCCACACAAGGGTCTCGCAGAGGTCTTTCATGGAAAAATACCGGAATACCTGTCCACCGTTTGTGGGAGTAACAGTTATTCAACGTATTGTTTTAAATGATGAATACTTTGAAACCAAAATCAGAGGTTGATGTTTGCAAAATGCATTGCAATTTGCAAAAAGCTGGCAGGGTGGCCATTTTCAGGCGCTGAAGATTGCCACTGACGTGTTGCGTGTGCAACATGGCGCGTGAAACGTTGCGGCAGATGGGTCCCACGTGGGCATGAAGACTGGCTTTTCGCGTTGCAAGGGTTCGTTGCAGGGAGACTCGTCCCGCCAAATACGGCGGCCCGCCCCGCTGAAGGCAGGGAGGGCCGAAATGTCGACTCCATTCGTTCACGCTGGCGACCGAACTAGGGGCGAAGCTTCACTGACGCACTCATGGACTCCGCCTGCACGCCTCCCATGGTCACGTCGCCCATGGTGCTCTTGATTCTGAATCCGGAAAGGGTCCCGGACGCCTGGAAACGGAAGTTGGCCACCGAGCCGGGCAGCATGTCCCCTCCGGAACCGGGCATGCCTCCCGGGATGCCGCCCATCCCGGCCATGGCTCCGGGGTTGAAACCGATGCCGGCCCTGGTGACCGCCATGTTCAGCCCGCTCATACCCATGTCTCCCACCTGGTCCATGGGCAGAACGCCGCCCAGGGCTTCAGACACCGCTCCGAACGTGGAGGCCATCATGGTTCCCATGAGCTGTCCGCCGACCGCCTGTGCGGCGTCTCCGGTAAAACCCGTCCCGGAATCCGCGGAACCCAGGGCATTGTGGAAACCCTCGAACGTGCGCCCCCCCTCCCCGGGGTTCCCGGCCGTCATCCGCATGTCGATCCGGCGGTCCACGTTTTCATAACACATGGGCGTGCCCGAAGCGGCGTACATGTCGCCCCGCCAGCCGGACTGGCTGGCTGCCTGCCCGGACAGCACCATCTGGGCGGTGTCGTCCATGGATATTTTGCCGCAGACCTCCTCAAGGTCCTCGTCGGTCATGACTTCGAAGGCCAATACGGCAATGGGAAGGGCAATGAGCATAAGGGCGATGCCCGCATATTTCACGATGGACATGAATCGGGATCCTTTCCTGGGGCACGAGGTCTCGTGGTCATCCCGTACGGTTGTCGTCGCCGGGCCCGAACGGGTGCCAGGGAGTCCGGGCGTGGCCCGCATGACGGCCTACAGCCTCAGCTTCTCCAGGTTCCTGACGGCGGCCTCGTTTCCGGCGTCCGCCGCCCTTTGGAACCATTGCCGGGCCTGTGCATCGTCCTTTTCCACACCCTGGCCCTTGCGGTACATGACGCCAAGGTTGTTCATGGCCATGGGATTGCCCTTTTCCGCGGCCATGCGATACCAGTGAATGGCCTGCGCATCGTTTTTCTCGACGCCCTGTCCCATGCGATACATCCAGCCGAGGTTGATCATGGCGCTGGCATACCCCTTCCCCGCGGCCTTCCTGAACCAGTACACCGCGCGGAGGTCATCCCTTGGGACTCCGCTGCCGTCTCTGTACATGACGCCGAGGTTGTCCATGGCCATGGGGTGCCCGGCAACGGCCGCCTGTCGGAACCAGAAGAAGGCCTGGTTCATGTCCCTGTCCACGCCGAGTCCGCTTTCAAACATGGCGGCAAGGTTGTTCATGGCCTTGGGGTCGCCCTGCCGGGCAGCCATGTAGTACCAGAAGGCGGCCCGGCCGTGGTCCATTGGCGTGCCAACGCCCCTGCGATACATGGAGGCCACGTTGGTCATGCCCATGGTGCTGCCGTTTTCGGCTGCCTCGAGGTACCATTCAAAGGCCGCGACCTCGTCCCGGTCCACGCCCAGCCCCTTCTGGTAGAGGTAGGCGAGGTTGTTCATCGCGCCGGGGTTGCCGAGTTCGGCGGACCTCACGAACCACCGGTAGGCCTTGACGTTGCTTTGCACCACGCCGAGACCCGCATGGTACATGTTGCCCAGGTTGTTCATGGCAAGGGCCTTGCCTTTGCCCGCGGCCAGACGATAGAGCTTGACGGCTTTCTCGTAATCCCGGGGTACTCCCTGGCCCTTTTCGTACATCCAGCCCAGGTAGTTCATGGCGTTGGCGTTGCCGCGCTGCGCACCCTCGCGGAACCACCTCAGCGCCTGCAGATCTTCCCTGGGGACGCCGCGTCCCGTCTGGTACATGGCTCCGAGGTTGGCCATGGCCGGCCCGTTGCCGCGCTGGGCGGCCCGGGTGTACCACTTCACGGCCTCGGCCTCGTTCATGGCCACGCCCCTGCCCGCCTCGTACATCCATCCCAGGTTCTTCATGGCGTTGGCGTGGCCCATCCCGGCGGCCCGCCTGTACCATTGAGCAGCAAGTCCGGGATTCGCCTCGCACCCCCTGCCCTGTTCGTGCATCACGCCCAGATTGTTCATGGCGTTGGGCTCGCCCAGGTCGGCGGCCCGTTCATACCAGAGCACCGCGAGCTTCATGGCGTTCTCGTCGCCGTGCATGCTCTCGTGGATACACCCCAGGTTGAACATGGCATTCGGATGCCCCTTGCCCGCGGCCTCCCGGTACCATTTCCTCGCGGCCTCCATGTCCCGGCCCACGCCCTGGCCTTTTTCGTACATCCACCCAAGGTTGTTCATTCCCGATGCATCGCCGGCGTCGGCCGCCCGCCTGTACCAGTCCACGGCCGCCGCCGCGTCGCGATCAACGCCGCGCCCGTGCTGGTACATCCAGCCGAGGTTCCCCATGGCCAGGGTGTCCCCGGCCAGGGCCGCCTTTCTGTACCATTCGAGGGCCTGCCCGCCGTCCGGCTTGACGCCGAGCCCCTCCTGATACATGCTTCCCATGAGGAACATGGCCCTCGGATCTCCGGAGAAGGCCATGGACTCGACCTGGGCAAGGGCGGCGTCGGCCATCTCCCTCGCCTTGCGAACGTCGCGTGTAAAACCGGCGCGACCGCCGTTCATGCACCGGGCCACCCACATCCGGGCCAGGGGCTGCCCGGCCCGGGCCGCCTCCTCGAACAGTTCACGAGCCTTGTCGTAATCCACAGTGCCGGCCCGGCCTGAGTAAAGGGCCAATGCCCGGGCAAACGCCTGTTCCGCAGGGGAAGCCTCCGCGGACTTCTCCGGGGACCCTGCCGACGACCCTTGCCGCCCGGAACGGGTTTCCTCTGCCGGGGCATTGAGGGCAAGCATTAGCACGCACGCGGCCGCAATAATGATGGTGACCGTTTTGCGCATGTCCGAATCCCTTTCCCGTATTTTGTTGCCGTAAGAGTACCTTGCTCTGTGAATCATCCCATAGAAAGGGTGTGAGATCAAGAACGGCTTTCATCCCCACGGGCGTGGAGCGGGACCGGAAATTCACGGCTCGAAACGGAATTGGACGAATATGGGAGGGCGCTTCCGCGGCACGGCCATCCAGGGGGGTAAAGGCGGATTCGGGCAGTGTCAGGAGGATGCCTTGCGGATCGTGGTCAACATTGCCGCCAGCGCATCCAGGACCAGGTCGGCCCATCTCTCCCCCAGCCACAGCAGGTAGGGTCCCGGGTTGGCGTCCAGGAGGTACAGGTCGCCGGAATCGGCAAGGATGGCGTCCCACGCGCTGTAGGACATGCCCAGAAGGCGGGAGGCCCGCACCACGGCTTCCTCATGCGCTGCGCCGAGGTCCGCCGGAGTGAACTGCTTTGGCGAGGTCCTGGAATCCACCCTGTCGAAGCCCAGGACATCCAGGGCCAGCACAATCCTGTCCCCCACCGTGTGGATCCGCAGGGTACGACCCCGGACACGCCGCTGCAGCAGCACCGGGCAATGGCGCACGGATTCGATGGCTGCCTTGTCACCTGCCGGGAACACCCTTGCCGCTCCCAACCCTCCGAAGGGTTTCACCACCACCTCGCCGTGGCGTTCGGCGAAATCCGCCGCCGCCGCCGGATCATTCGTGCACAGGGTTTCCGGCACCGTAAGGCCGTGGCCCCGAAGGAGATCGTAGAGACAACCCTTGGCGTCATGGGCGATAATGGGAAGGCCGGGGCGGTTTGCCACCGGTATGCCGGCGTGGTGACACGCCTCGAGAAACGAGGCCAGGGCTGCCTGGTGCAGTTGTTCCCGGAGAAAATCCGCGCGGCACCCGGCATGTTCCGCCTCGGACATTACGGGAGGTTCACGGAAAGGGGTGTTCGCGGCGGTGGCCACCACGTGTATGGCGTGTACGCCGGAAAAATCCACCCCGTCCCAGGCCAGCCGGCCCGCCCCCATGGACACGGTCGCCGGGGCCTCCGGTCCGTGTCGTGACGAGAGGACCACCGGTTCCGCTCCGGCCCGTTCCATGGCGGCGGCAGCCACCGGAGCCTGCCGGCTTTCCGGAGGAGCGAACAGCACTATGCGCGGCTTGGACAAGGTTTTCCGGCCCCCGGGGACCTGCCGTGAGGAGCAAGGCGTATTCATCATACGCCGCGTCGACGAGCGGGGCCGCGCAAAGCGCAACATTCCACCCGCATTCATGCGGACCCAACGCCGCGGATCGCTTTTTTGTGCAGCCTGTCAGGAGCAGACGTTTACGGTGCCCACAGACGTATTGTCCGCGTCGCCGCCGAAATCACCGCCCAGGGAAGCGTCGCCGCCCAGACCGTCTCCCGTGGCCGAGGAGGACGTCCAGTTACTGGCGCCACCCAACCCGCCGCCCATGGGATCGCTGTTCGCGGGATCGGCCGAGGCATAGCCCGCGGTGTCCCCACCGAATTTGTCGCTTGCGGAAGTCCCTACCATCGAATTGTTGTCGTCGAAACCCATGCCTGTCCTCCTTGTGGTGAGTGACGGCCGGCGAGTCATGAAAGGGGTCCCGCGCCATGTGGGGCGCCCCCCGGAAAACGGCCCGGCGCCGTTCTTTGTTTTCATTCGTAACAAACAGCATACGGCACCGGCTTTTCCGGTGTCAAGCAGCCTGCGCGGGAAACGCCATTATCCTCACCGGACCATCATGCCCCATGGTTTTTGGCCCGCTCGAGGGCATACAGCATGCGCAGGGCGCTCCGCTGGGCGGGCACGGGCCTTGCCGCCTCGGGCAACAGGGACCCCGTGTCCCGGATCTCCAATCCGGCCAGGGCCCTGGCAAAACGCAGGCAGAGGATGTCCCGGTACGATCCGGGCAGCCAGGAGAAGTCCGGGTCCGCGTCCACGTCGGCCAGCCATTGCCCGTCCTTCCCGTCCACCAGGGACAGCAGCGACCAGGGGATGGACGCGGCCTCGTGAAAATCTTCGCAGAACCGGACATAGGGGCCGGGATCCAACTCCCTCACCGTTTCCAGGCGTTCGGGCGGACCGACGTCCGGAGACCTGTAGGAGACACAAAGAAGAGGCCTGCCCAGATATGTCCAGATCCGCACCAGGGAACCCGGCGGCGCCTCGGCCAGAAGAATGGGCGGTCGCCCCGGGCCGAACCTGCGCACGTCCCGACCCCGGACGTGGACCTGCCATGCCGCCCTGCCGGTGACGGGTCGCCAGACAGTGCGGCCTGCTTCCGAGGCAAACCCGTCCGCCAGCTCGAGATCATTGGTGCACACCCGCTTCAGAACCTTCACCCCGGCCGCTTCGACCCGATCCAGCAGGACCGGCAGCAAAAACACGGCAAACCACACGCGGGGCGGATTCACCACCGTCATCCCCCGCCGCTCCATGTTCTCGAACAGGCCGTGGACGAACGCCGCCCGCTGGACCTCCACCACGTGGTCGTCCCGCCACACGGACCTGTCCACTCCCGGACACTCCGGAGGCGTCACGGGCCTCTCGTAGCCGAATCCATGCGTGTATGCCACGTCGAATCTTCCGGCTGCACGACCGTCCACCACGGTCCCCCCCAAATCCATGGACACGGGCACACCACCGGAGCCCGGATCAAGGGCAATGGCTTGAACTCCGGCCAGCCGGTTCAACGAGTCCCGTACCAAACGGGCCTGTGCGCCCCGATTATGGTAGAAACAAGCCACTTCCACGAGCCACTCCTTGTCCGGGTACCCCCGGGGATTCGGAATCCGCCGCCTCCGACAGGATGAAAACGGTAACCTTGTCGAAACGGAATGCGCATGGACATACCATAACCCGAATTTCATCGCGAACCGTTTTCCGGCTCCAGCCGATCCAGCCCGGGGTGGAAACGCCGGAGCCGGATTCGCGAATGTCCTTGCGAACCACCGCTGGATCGACTATGGTCCGCCGTGTCCCCGACCGCGTGTCCGCGCCCCGTGCGCCCACGAGAGGCCGGGCGGGGCGTAGCGGCGACCCCGCCAAAACAGGGAAGATTTATGGAGACGGAGGTTTTTGAAATGGTTGATTCCCGAAAAACAATCCTATGCCCCACGGACTTTTCAGATCCCGCGAGAACCGCGTTCAACACCGCCAGGGAAATGGCCGAAGCCCTGGGAGCTAAGCTGCACCTGCTCAACGTGATTCTTCCGCTGCCCCACGGGCCCAGTTACGCGGACATGGATTCTCCCGAATACGTGGACCTGGCCAGAAAACACGCCACCGGAAAACTCCAGGAGCTGGCCCGGGAAGCCGGAGATGTGGAGGTGGAAACCGAAGTGCGCCATGGAGAACCCTACGAGGAGATCATCAGTGCCGCCTTGGAACTGAAACCGAAAATGCTGGTCATCTCGACCCACGGCCGCAAGGGAATCCAGCGGCTGGTCTTCGGATCGGTCACGGAAAAGGTGGTCAAGCTGGCCGACTGCCCGGTGCTTACAGTGCGCATGAAAGCTGAAGAGGGCGAGTGACTCCCCCCTGGACATGACGGCCTTTACAGCCGGAGAGGCGGCGGAACGCGCCCCGCAGCCGCCTGTTGAAAAACGCGATCTGCACAGTACGCGCCTCATCGTTGTTGACCAGGCTGCCAATTCCGGGTTTTTCAACGACCTGGCAGCCCCACCGTCCTTCCATTATCCGTAACCCTGTATTCCGTTTCCCCTCGATTGAGACGGGATGGCAGGCACGCGGATGCACTTGTCCGAGAACGGACGGCCACGCCCGCGGCATCTTTTCTCCGTCTTGCTCACGTAAAATCAGGGTTTTTCCAATGCCTTATCAGCCTGTTCAAAAACGATGAGATGCAAGGCGCGCGAATTTCGAGGAATAAGGCGTACTTATGGTACGCCGCACTGACGAGAAATGAAGCGCAACGCCGCAGATCGCGTTTTTCAACAGGCTGTAAATCCCTAGTTTTTCAACGGGCTGTTATACGGCGACGTCCATGCCAGGCATAGGGGAAAAGCCTTATTCTCGTCCCCCCGAAAACATGCCATCATGAGGTATCAGCTCCGGATTGCCCCCCTGGAGGAAGGGAATGACGGACCAGGAGGAATACGAGAGGATGGTTTCCCGGGAGATCGAGGAATACCGGGACAAACTGGCCTCCCTGAAGGCTCGCGCCCTGGTGGCCGGCCCCCGGCGGCGGGCGAGGATTTTCACGAGGATTCAGGTACTCCAGGACATGAAGGAACGGTTGGTGCGTCAGTTCGAGGACCTGCGGAACTCCGGGGGACGTGACTGGGAAGCGCAACGCCAGGCTCTGGAAGGAACCTGGATGCAGCTCAAGAGCGAGTTCCGCAATACAGCCGAAACCCTGGGATTGTAGGTGTCCGCGTTTTCGCGAACCGGACCGGCGCCCGCCGGCCCGGTAAAGACCTCGCCTACTGGGCCGTGTACCCGCCGTCGATGACCAGTTCCGACCCTGTTACGAATTTCGACTCGTCCGAGGCCAGGTAAAGCACGCCGTTGGCGATGTCCACGGGTTCGCCCACGTGGCCTATGGGATGTCTGCTGTCCAGATCCTTCTTGAATTCCGCGGGGTCGATCCCGTTTTCCACGGCAAGTTCCTCCACCAGAGGTGTCCATATGTAGCCGGGATGGACGGAGTTGACCCGTATCTTCCTGTCCGCGTACAGCAGGGCGTCCGTCTTGGTCATAAGCCGCACCGCACCTTTCGAGGCATGGTAGGGCGGAATGTCCGGTGCGCTGACCAGGCCGTAGATGGAGGACAGATTGATGATGCTGCCACCCCCGGACTTCTCCATGGGCTCGATGGAATACTTGGTGCAATAGAACACGCCGTTGACGTTTACGTCCATGACCTGAAGCCATTCCTCCCTCGTGACTTCATGAGTGGGCTTGTTGGGCCCGGCAATACCGGCGTTGGCGACCATCACGTCCAGCCTTCCGAACCTGTCCACAATCTCCTTGACCGTATCCTTGACCTGGTCCTCGCCGGTCACGTCCAGATGCCTGAAAATCGCCGTCTGACCCCTTTCCTTTATGCGGTCCGCCACCGCGGTGCCCTGCTCCACGTCCAGGTCGCATACCGCGACGGAGGCGCCCTCGGCGGCCAGAAGCTCGCAAACCGCCTCGCCGATTCCCTTCGCGCCGCCCGTGACAATGGCCACCTTGCCGTCGACTCGTCCCATCACCATACTCCTTTCATGCCCGATCCGGTCATACCGGTCCGGGCCGTCGAAGATTCCAGTCAAAAAGGCAACTGCATGTGACAAGGGATAGATTAGAGCGGGGCGCCATGGTTTTAAATGGGGTCGAGGGTGTAATATCGTCTCGACGGCGATTTACGAACTCAAGAAAACCCCCCAGGCACCGGCTACACCCGCGTCGAAAACGGTCCCGGCCTCCGGTGCGTCCGCCAAAAACGAAGTAAGGGCTCAAAACGGCTCGCCCAACCGGGAAACAAAGAATTTTCCGGCGGATATACAGCCTACACCCTATGGACCGGGTATCATGAAACCCATAGGATGTGGTATCGTGAAACGCACGATGACGAAAACACGCGACTGGAGTTGGACATGAAGACGTGCAAGCCGGGCGATACCGTGACTGTGCACTATTCCGGATATCTCGCCGACGGACGCCTCGTGGAATCCTCCCGCGAAAACGGCCCCCTGCAACTGGAGGTGGGCAGCCACCGCATGATAGCGGGTTTCGAGCAGGCCCTCGTGGGCATGAGTCCGGGCGAGTCCAAGCGAATCACCATACCGCCGGAACACGCCCACGGCAAATGGAGCGAAAATCTGGTGGTCGACGTGGCCAGGGACGAACTTCCCGCTCCGGAAGAACCCGAGGTCGGGAAACGCATGGATATCCAGCATCCCAGCGGCCGGACCATTCCGGTGAAGGTGGCCGGGGTGGACGGGGACAAGGTTGTGCTCGACGCCAACCATCCGCTCGCGGGACAGACCCTGGTCTTTGACGTGGAACTTGTTGACATCCTGTCGTAGTCAGGCGGGAGTGGGTTTATTCAGAGACGGCGACCATGGAAAGCATCGACACGTATGTAAAGAGGGAGCGCGACTTGCGCCTGCACATGGACAACGGCACGCCCCCGGGGGAAAAGCCGCCCCATGGACCTCCACCCGGCCCTCCGGTCAAGGAGCCGCCGGACCGTGAAAAAAAGACTCCCCCGGTAGACGATCCGCAACCCGAACCGCCCGTGGAACCTCCACCGGGCGAGCCCGGGGAACCTCCGGTCAAGGAACCGCCGCCGGAGCCGAAAAGGGAAAAACCGCCGGTTCGATTCCGTCATCCGTGAAAACCACCCACGATCGCCCCGGACACCCATGAATACAATGACCTGAAAACCGATTCCAAAGGAGATGGCAATGTACAGGTCCATACTCGCAGCCACTGACAGCATCGACGTCTGCCACCCCGCCACCGTGGTTTCCTCCCGCCTTGCCGCCCTGCTGGACGCGGACGTCCATGTGATTCACGTACTGGAACCCCCCACGTCACGCTATGCCCGGGACGACGGTCCGGGCGAAGGCAAGCCGACGGCCAGCATGGACAGCGCCATCGAGAAAACGAGGCAGGGCGTCCTGAAATGCTCCAAACGGGGCGCCGCCGGACTGTCCGGGGACCAGGTGTTGATTTCAACGGGAGATCCGGTCCAAAGGATCGTGGAAGCAGCGCGCGAACTGGACGCGGACCTGCTCGTGGTGGGGCCGCACAACCTGTCCCGGATGGAGGCCTGTGCCGAGGAGGACGACAAAATGGGCGGGACCCTGCAGAGGATATTGAAGGAGGAGCCCTGCCCCGCGCTCATCGCCAACCGCATTTATCCGCCGGAGGCCCTGGGGTTCAAGACCGTCCTGGTGGCAGTGGATTTCTCCGAATCCTGCAAGGCGGCGGCGCGGCACGCCGGACTTTTGGCGGCCTGGGCCGAAGCCGGACTGCATGCGTTTCACATGCTGCCGATACCCCCGGCTTCCGCCTATTCCCAGGACGACTATGACCGCGACGTGGGTAGGGCCAAAGAGCGACTGGACGCATTTGTCCGCGAATTCGGGGACTACTCCGGAGCCGGCCTGCATGTCTGGGGCGGGGCCCGGCCGGACCAGGAAATCGCCAAGTGCGTGGAAGACGTGAACGCAGACGTCGTGGTCATGGGCACCCACACCCGGGAGGAAGGCGGAACCTGGTATGTCGGCTCCGCCGTACAGAAGACAGCGTGCCGCTCCATGTGCCCGGTGATCGTGGCGGTATAGCGCGGTCGGTATGGCTCCCTGAAAATTCCGGGTGTGACGCATGGTGAAGGCCCCGCCCCGGTTCATGGTCCCTGGAACCCCGGCCAAAGGGGCGTCCATGGCCATCGGAATATCCGGAATTCCTCGTGGAGACCCTTCCCGTGACGCCCTCGGGCGAGCGTCGGAACGCATCGACCCGAGGGAGTTCCAACAATGGTTTCATCTCCTGGATTGCATCCATTATAAAGGCATCGACGGATTGGACGGGTCATGTTTTCTTGAAATGCCCCGGACCGGACGGATAGGCGCTCAAGATGCTCCACTTGCGTTGGCCCTGGCGAAAAGTCGCTTCCATATTGACGTTCCGGCAAATGTGTGATTCAGTAGGGACCGAATTTGGCCTCAGGACAAATGCCTTCAACGGCGCTGCGCGCCTCCACCGTGGGATATCCATGGTAAGCGGCGGATTTCGCGGTTTCGCCCGACGACAAACCGGTGGGCGAGGCACTTTCACATCCCCGGAAAACACCGATGGCCCAACAGAACGCGACTCTGGCAATACTTTTCGCCGACGTGTCCAAAAGCACTCGCCTGTATGAAGTGCTCGGAGACCAGGCGGCCCAGGAAATCATCGCCAAGGCCCTCAAAAGGCTGGCCGATGCCGCGGACCGCCACGGGGGCACCGTAATCAAGACCATCGGCGATGAAATCATGTGCACCTTCCCCTCCGCAGGCACCGCCGTGGAGGCCGCCAGGGACATGCAGCGGTCCCTTGGCAGCATGAAGGTTTCCGATGAACCGGGCCTCACCCACCTCAACATCTATGTTGGCCTGCACTACGGCCCCGTTGTACTGGAAAACGGCGACGTCTTCGGAGACGCGGTCAATGTCGCGGCCCGCATGGTGGCGCACGCCAAACCAAGGCAGATACTGACCACGGAGGAAACCGTCGACCTGTTGCCCGTGGAGCAGAAGGGGGCCGCCCAGTACTCGGACACCACCACGGTCAAGGGAAAGACCGGCGAAATCCACGTGCACGAAATCGTCTGGGAAAGAACCGACGTGACGGTAATGGTGGACCGCAAGCAGCTTTCCGACCACTTCCGCCTGCGCCTTGAACTGCGCGTCCGAAACCGCACCGTCGTCGTGGACCACAACAAGCCCACCATTTCCCTGGGCAGGCAGTCCCACAACGACATGGTGGTGAATGACAGCCGGGTGTCCCGCACCCACGCACGCATCGAGTACCGTCGGGGCACATTTGTCCTGGTGGACGAAAGCACCAACGGAACCTTCGTCAAACCCGAAGGCGGCGACCCCGTGCGCCTGAACATGGACGAGCACCGGCTCGTGGGCCAGGGCGTTATCGTCCTGGGCCGCGAAAACGCGTTCGACTCCCCGGATTCCATCTGCTACTTCGTCAAGGTATGACACTCCGCTGACCCGTTTCCGGCTTCCGGCCGGGACATTTCGCCCTGCCCACCTTCCCGGGGACTTACACCGTATCCCGCAAATCGTTTCCGGATTGCCGGGTGGTTTTTTACCGGGCCATCTCTCGTGGTGATCCGCGAACGAACACGGAGACACCCCGAGGCGGTTCGCGCGTGGTCGTTTCGAGACACGCCTTGCCGATACCGGGGCAACAGTCCGTCGAAAAATCCCGACCACGGTCCGTTTAGAAGGATGAGATGTAAGGCTCGCAAATCCCGAAAAGGTTGAGGCACTTGTGGTGCGTGGCATGGACGGGGACGAGACGCGACACCGCGGATCGTGTTTGTCACTGGGTGGCAAGACGTTTGTGAGGGGAGTCACTTGTGAGAGGGGATTTGACCGACTGTCAGGAATGATTACCTTTCCTGCAAGAAGGAGGAAACATGAAATCATCGTCCTCTGAACGCAAAATGGACAAAAACATCTGGGCAGGCATCGCCTTCCTTGCTCTTGCCGCACTGTGCGTTGCCGCCATACTCTGGCTCGAGGCCATGCCCGGACCGGACAATGCACAGGCTAAAGGCGTGAATCCCATGCACGAAAAGACGACGACACGGACCGTGCCGGTGCCGAAAATCGACACCGGGCATCATGACAACCTCGAGACAGCCATCTTCGCACTTGGCTGATTCTGGGGACCCGACGCCCGGTTCGGGCGTATGGACGGAGTCGTGAGGACAAGGGTGGGCTACACCGGCGGCGACAAGGCCGACCCGTCCTATCGAAGCCTTGGCAACCACACGGAGGCCATCGAGGTGACGTTCGATCCGGACAGGATCGGCTACCCCGAACTGCTGAACGTGTTCTGGAAAAGCCACAATCCCATGGCCGCGGCGTGGAGCAGACAGTACATGTCCGCGGTGTTCCCGCGCGGCCCGGAGCAGGCCAGGCTCGCCCGTGAGAGCATGAACAGGCTGGAAAGCAGGGTTGACGGCCGCATCGCGACAAGGATCATTCCGGCCTCCACTTTCTGGCAGGCCGAGGATTATCACCAGAAATACTATCTTCAAATGCGGCGCGACTTGATGGCCAGGTTCCGCGCCGTGTATCCCGACATGAAGGACCTGGTGGCCTCGACGGCGGCCGCCCGGGTGAACGGGTACCTCGGAGGAGGGGCCAATGAAAGGAAGTTGCGGGAAGAGCTCGGCGACTTCGCGAACCACGTGTTCGGCCCTTCCCCCGACAGCGACGAATCGCCCGGGGTGAAAGGCTGCCCATTGCCGGACAGGAAGACCGGCTGACAAAACAGGTCCTCCCCCCGTGACTTACCTCAATAAAGGAAATCCTTTTCCGGGTTTTCTCATATCCGCGGAAGGGCGACCACGCCCTTCCGCGCCCCCTCCGAACGACGATTCGGCGCTCCCTTTGGGGGATTACCCGCCTTACCGGTAGAATTCCAGCGAACATGCAGGGACCGGGTGGTCCGATGCAGGGCGAGGAATTCCTGAAACCTCGCGTCATACGTTCGTTACTTCATATGTCAACCACTTTGCCGCCCATACGGCGAATGGGATAACAACCCAGTTCTTCCCCGGCCTGGCCGGCGCATCCAGTTGCCACGCATGCGCATTCGGGGCAGGGTCAGGGCAACCGCCGGGTTTTTCGATAGCGACCGGGCGGCGCGCAGGGCGGTCCGGGCCGCCCATGACCAGCACGGCCGGTTTCGGATTTCTGGTGACGCGGCGAATCAGCCGGTCTGTGATGATCATGCGGACACCTCGATCATGTGCGGCGCCCTATCAGCCCGTTGAAAAAATAGGGATTTGCAGCCTG
Organism: Desulfatibacillaceae bacterium; assembly: GCA_046542385.1. Taxonomy (GTDB): domain Bacteria; phylum Desulfobacterota; class Desulfobacteria; order Desulfobacterales; family Desulfatibacillaceae; genus JBKHBM01. The sequence goes on from JBKHBM010000069.1 coordinate 23,656, forward strand.
TTCAAAAACGATGAGATGCAAGGCGCACGAATTTCGAGGAACAAGGCGTACTTACGGTACGTCGCGTTGACGAGAAATGAAG
>JBKHBM010000197.1:0-4674 GCA_046542385.1 Desulfatibacillaceae bacterium
TTGACGAGAAATGAAGCGCAACGCCGCAGATCGCGTTTTTCAACAGGCTGGTAAAACCGACGCTACACCTTCTTCACGTAATGACGGGCAAAAAGGCCGCTGGGCTTCACGCACAATACCAGTACGATCAGCGCGAAAGCCACCACGGACTTGAATTCAATGGAAACGTAGCCCCCGAACAGGTTCTCCACGATACCCACCAGATAGGCCCCGGCGATGCATCCGGGGAGCGAGGTCATGCCCCCCAGCACCGCCGCCGCGAATCCCTTGAGCATCGGATCCCACATCATGTACGGCCCCATGGTCGTCGGCGCGATGAGAAGCCCCGCCACCCCGCCCACCATTCCGGAGATGCCCCAGGTCACCATGAGCACCCGGTTGGTCCGGATTCCCATCAGGCGGGCCGTCGGCGCGTTCTGCTGGGTTGCCCGCATGGCGAGCCCCAGACGCGAGTAGCGGAAGAACACGAACAACACCAGCATAATGAGGATGGCCGTGCCGAAGGTAAGAAGCTCGAGGTAGCTTATGAACACGCCCCCGATCACGATGCTGTCGTAGGGCGAGAAGAAGAACGGCAGGGTCTTGGGATCGGCGCCGAACTTCCAGGACACCAGGCCCATGAGCACCATCTCGATGCCGATGGTGATGATGATCATGCCCAGCACCGTCGGCTTCTTGGCCCGCCGCAGTACGGAGAATTCCAGCATCATTCCCAGAAGCGCGGCAAAGAACACGGCGCTCGGAAAGGCGGCCCACATGGGCATTCCATAGCTCGTCAGCACCATGTAGGTCAGAAACACCGTGACCAGCGCCATCTCGCCCTGGGCGAAATTCACAACTTCCGACGTTTTGTAGATGATGACCATGGCAAGTCCCATCAGGGCGTAGGAACTTCCCACGACCACACCGCTTGCCAGGGTTTGCAGCAAGTAGTCCATGTGCCTCCTAGAACGGCCAGGTCTTCCAGTATTTCTTGATTCTCAGGTATAACCCATACAGGCCCAGCGGCTCGAACAGCATGATGAAAATCATGATGCCGCCGTACAGAATGAACTGAATGTTGGAAACTCCCGTGATCGAAAAATAGCTTTTGGACAGCAGCTTGAGCCACTCGCCGATATAGGGCATGTCCAGAATGTTGCGCAGTTGCAGGTCCAGCAGCGACAGCAGAATGGCGCCGGCGATGGCGCCGAACAGCGAACCCAGGCCGCCGACCACCACCATGGCAAGGAAGATTACGGACATCATCATCCCGAACATCTCGGGTTCGATGAATCGGAGAACAAAGGCGTACAACCCCCCGGCAAGACCCGTATAGAACGCGGACACCGCAAAGGCCAGGGTCTTGTAGTAGACGACGTTCACGCCCATGGTCTCGGCGGCGACGTCCGCGTCCCGTATGGCCACGAATGCCCTGCCGACCTTGGTGCGCGTAAGGTTCCGCGCGAACCACGCCCCTAAAAACGCCAGGGGTACGGCAAGATAGTAGAAGTCGATGTCCGTGTCGAACTGCCAGGGACCGATGAACAGTTCCGAAGTATGCAGGCCCTGCCTGCCTCCAAAAAAGTCGATCCTTCCGATCACCTGGACCGTCGTCAACCCGAATGCCAGGGTGGCAATGGCCAGGTACGGACCCTCCAGGCGCAACGCCGGCAGCCCCAGGAGAAAACCTAGAAGCGCCGCGGAAAGCGCGCCGGCTGGCAGTGCAAGCAGAAACGGCAGGTGCGCGTGCTCCATGAGGGTGACCGTGGCATAGGCGCCCACGGCAAAAAATCCGGCATGGCCCAGGGATATCTGCCCGGTATAACCCACCAGGATGTTCAGGCCCACGGCGACAATTACGTTGATGGCCACGTAGTTGGCCATGTAAACGTAATAATTCTTGAGGAAAAGGGGCAGCACGGCAAGGCCGGCCACCAGGACGCAGAACCAGAAGACGACCCACGCGGAATCGAACAGGCGTACGTCCTCATAATAATCACGCTTCATGTCCATGATGAGAAACCCGTCGGGATAAGGCTAGGTGAGAAGATGTCTTGCGCGTCGAAAAGACTGTTCATGCGGTCGAGGCCTGTCTCGGGTTTTGTGGCGCATTCCGTGCCGGGAATGCAATTGGACAAGTGTATAGCACAAAGATTTTGCGGCTGTAAACAGAAGTTGGAACCCACTCGACGAGAAATGGTATAACCTTCTGTGTTTAAACACGAAAATTGACGAACGAACAGTAGTACGGACACGGATTGAAGCTGATTTCGAGCCGCATACGCCCCCCCTGGCCGACAGGTCTTCACCCGAACTTTACTAGTGGTAGCAATCGAACCCGGTTGCACTTGACAGTGCGAATGGAAGACAAAAGAGCTGACGGAACGCTCGCGCGTTTCCTTGTGAGCTACGGCGGGCACGAGCATATCCCGTTGACTGAGGAAAGTTGGACGACGGGCAACCGGCGGGTTTGGGAGGAAGCACTGCAAGCTGCCATGGCTTGGGCGGCGGAAAACCTGTGGGGCGACGAGGGCGCCGAGGCCCGGCAATGGCTCCATGATGAGCGAGGCTTGACCGATGCCGCGGTGAAGGCGGCCGGCCTGGGATGGTGTCCTGGCGACCTGTACGACGACCGCGAGCGGTGGGGCTTGCCCCCGGAGGAAAACGCGAAGGGGAGGCCCAAACGGGTTTGGTTGCCGGCCGGGTTGGTGATCCCCGCCTACTACGGAACCCGGGTGCGAATCCGGCGCCCGAATCCGGGAGACGGGCCGCGTTACGTCACCGTGACCGGGAGCGATCCGCGCCCCCTGGCCCTGGGTGTGCTTCGGGACCGGTCGGCGTTAGTGGTCGAGAGCGACCTCGATGCATGGTTGTGTTGGCAGGAAGCCGGGGACCTGGCCGGCGCCGTGGCCCTGGGGAGCGACCGGACGAAACCGGAACCCCTGTTGCATCGGCTCCTGACCGCCTGCCCCCGCGTGCTGGTGGCCTTGGACGGGGACGAGACGGGAGCCAGGGCGGCCTGGGACTTCTGGCCCCGGACCTACCGCAACGCGGTACGACTGCCCCCGGTGGGCGACGAAGACCCGTGCGAAATGCGGCGCGCGGGGATGGACCTGCGCGAGTGGGTGCGGTACGGGCTTGAGGATGCCCCGGAGGCGCGGCGGGTGGCGTGAGGCGAGGCCATACGGCTTTTTGGCATGGCACAGTACCGCATGAACCTTGAATCGCTCCTGGGGCATTCTGGCGGCCCTTGAGGCGGGAATCGGCACGATATGGCAGACACGGCGAAAAAGGAAGACCTTACCGCGAGGCAAGACAAGGCGGTGCGTGCGCTCCTGACGGCTCCCTCGATCAGGGATGCCGCGACCGTGGCCGGGGTGGGTGAGCGAACCCTGTGGCGATGGCTCCAGGAAGAAGACTTTCAGGCGGCATACCGCGAGGCCCGGAACCTGGCTTTACGGGCTGCCATTGGCCGGGTGCAAAGCCTCTTGGCGGAAGCCCTGGGCACCCTGGGCGCGGTGATGGCGGACGTGGAGGCGCCGGCGTCTGCCCGGGTGAGTGCAGCCAAGACCGTGTTGGATGTCGGCCTTCGGGCGCATGAGCAAGAAAGCCTTGAGGCCCGGATTCAGGCCCTTGAAACGGCTCTGAGTGAGCAAAAACCCCCGAGGGCATAATGACCCCCGGGAGAAACGAGGCAACCATGCAACGTGATTTGCGGCGGCGTGTTGGACGGATCGAACACGAGGTTTCCACAGAAGGGCGGCCCCGGGTGTTTCTGCTGCGGCCCGGCGGGAAAGCCTGGGAGACCTCCGGGACCGGGTGGACCTCGGACACGGAGACCTGGTTATCAATCTGCAACGCGAGAGGGGGTGAGCACGTGAGTAAGCTGGCAAGACGGGTGGACAAGCTGGAACGCGATGCGATGGGCGACCGGCGGGCCTTCTTTGGATGGATCGAGTCCGGCGAGACCTCGGAACAGGCCGAGGCCCGGACAAGAGCGGAACAGGGTGCCCGGGACCATGACAACGTGGTGCTGTTCCATTGGGTGGGCGAGGGCTGTCCGGCGGTGGCCTGACGCCCGACAAAGACATGCACAGGGTGGGCAAGGGCCGTTTCCTGGTGACCGGGGGCGGCCTTTGTTGTTTGGGTGGGGTGGCCGGTCGGGACCGGATCACCTTCCCCGGAACAATCTCCACAAGGGGGCCTTGCAGGAAAAAAGTGGGGACAATGTGGGGATAAAATCGGGTGGAAGCAAAAAGGGGTTACGGCGTGGTTGCCATAACCCCTTGTTTTTCCTGGAGCCGACGAGCGGAGTCGAACCGCTTACCTGCTGATTACGAATCAGCTGCTCTACCGGATGAGCTACGTCGGCGAAACGCTGCCGGGCCTTGTAGCACGGGCCTTTTCGACCGTCAAGGCCCAAAACCCGAAACGGTAAAAAACGGAAAACAATGGACATTCTGGTCAAACGATTTGACCAGTTTCTGACCAAAACCCAAGATTGATGGCCAACGCCTTGAAGCAAACGGGCGAGGCGACTCGGACCTGGAAGAGAAAGTCAGGAAGGCTTCCAGGCTGATCGCGTCTCAGGCTTTGTTTATGCGGGTTTCGTGAAACGGCTCTGGACTCGCGGTTCGATAACAGCCTGTTGAAAAACGCGATCTGCGGCGTTGCGCTTCATTTCTCGTCAGT
>JBKHBM010000198.1:0-4663 GCA_046542385.1 Desulfatibacillaceae bacterium
GCCAGCGTCCCGGCGTAGTCGTCCAGCAGCGTGGACATGCCCTCGTAGCGAAGCAGGCGGATGTCCGCGATCCCCGTGTAGTTCAGGCAGTAGGCGAAGTTCACGTGGGGATGGGCAAAGGCGCGCCACACCCGCACCGTGGCCCGGGCCGGCACGGCCGCGATCAGCAGGGCCAGGCCCAGGCCCAGGCACATGAGCGCGAGTCCCCGCCGCAAGGGGACGGGACCATGGCGAAAAACGTCCACGTCTACTCCTTCAACTCGGCGATGTTCGCGTAAAAGTCCAGGGCCTCGGGATTGGCCAGGGCGTCCCTGTTCCTGACCTCCTTGCCTTCGATCACCTTTTTCACCGCGATCTCCACCTTCTTCATGTTGAGGGTGTAAGGCACGTCCGGCACGGTAATGATCTTGGCCGGCACGTGGCGGGGAGACGCGTTTTCCCGGATGGCCTTTCGCAGCGAGTTTTTCAGTTCGTCGGTAAGTTCCTTGCCCTCTTCCATGCGCACGAACAGGACCACGCGGATGTCGTCGTCCCAGGCCTGTCCCACCACCACGGAGTCCGCGATGTCGTCGAAGGACTCCACCACCCGGTATATCTCCGCCGTGCCGATGCGCACGCCCCCGGGATTCAGGGTGGCGTCCGAGCGGCCGTAGATGACCACGCCGCCGCGTTCGTTGATTTCGATGAAGTCGCCGTGTCGCCAGACGCCGGGGTACACGTCGAAGTAGGCGTGTTGGTACTTTTTGCCCTGGGGATCGTCCCAGAAGTAGATGGGCATGGAGGGGAAGGCCTTGGTGCAGACCAGTTCGCCCTTCTCCCCGATGACCGGGGTTCCTGTTTCGTCGTACGCCTGGACCGCCATGGCAAGGCCGCGGCACTGCAATTCACCCGTGTACACCGGTCCCATGGGATTGCCCAGGGCGAAGCAGCCGTTGAGGTCCGTTCCCCCGGAAATGGAGGACAGCTGGAGGTCGCCCTTGATCTTCTCGTACACCCATTCAAATCCCTCGGCGGACAGGGGGGAACCGGTGGACAGCAGGGCCTTCAGCCTGGACAGGTCGAACTTGTCGCCGGGCTCGGATCCCGTGGCCATGAGCGCGGAAATGTACCCGGCGGAGGTGCCGAAGACCGTGATCCCGGCTTCCTCGGCCATCTGCCAAAGTGTGTCCGGTTCCGGATGGAAGGGCTGGCCGTCGTACAGAACCAGTGCCGCGCCCACGCCCAGGGCGCTGGTGAGCCAGTTCCACATCATCCAGCCGCAGGTGGTGAAGTAGAAGATCACGTCGTCGCGGCTGAGGTTGGTGTGGAGCATCAGCTCCTTGAGGTGGTGCACCAGTATGCCCCCCGCGGACTGGACCATGCACTTGGGCAGGCCGGTGGTGCCGGAGGAGTACATTATATAAAGGGGATGGTCGAAGGGCAGGGACGCGAACTCGATCTCCGAGGGAGTGTCCGCCATGAAGTCCTCGAGGTGAACGGCATTTGTCACGCCGGATATGTCCGCGCGCTCCCGGGTATAGGGCGCCACCACCACCCGCTCCAGGCTGGGTATCCGGGAAACCACGCCGGCGATGCGTTCCAGGGAATCGAAGGACTTGCCCTTGAACCGGTATCCGTCCGCGCAGAATAGGACCTTGGGCTGAATCTGGCCGAAGCGGTCCAGCACGCCCTTGATCCCGAAGTCCGGAGAACACGACGACCAGATGGCTCCTATGCTGGTGGCGGCCAGCATGGCCGCCGTGGTCTGCGGCATGTTGGGCATGAACCCCACCACCCGGTCTCCGGCGGTCACCCCCATTTCCCGGAGCGACGCGGCGATCCGGGACACCAGGTCGTACAGTTCGGAATGGGTGTACCGGACCAGCGGCTGGCCCTCTCCCTTGAAGATGATGGCGTCCCGGTCGTCCCGGTAGCGAAGCAGGTTCTTTGCGAAGTTCAGGCGCGCGCCGTCGAACCACCTGGCTCCGGGCATGCGGGACTCGTCGTCCACCACCTGGGTGTACGGGTTCTCGTGGATGATGTCCGCCACCTGCCACATCTCCTCCCAGAATTCCGGGATGCGGGCCACGGACCACGCGTACAGGTCCGGGTAGTCCCGCAGGCCCAGGCCGTATTTCTTGTTGATCCGCTGCATGAACCCGTACATGTTGGACGCCCTGACCCGCTCCTCAGAGGGTGTCCACAACAATTTGCCCATCTCGCCCATAGTCACCTCCGCGTTGGACTTGTCATAGTATCCCTGCATCCATTGTAATCGCTGTCACGCCTGTCACTCGCTCCACGGCGCGGGAATCTCGCCCATGGCCATGCGCGCGAGATCGGAAATCATCACCGTCGCAAGGCCGGCTTCCCGGCATTTTTCGCCCAGGGCCTCCCTGCACATGGGGCAAAGAAACACCATGGCCCGGGCACCGTGCTCGTCGGCGTCGGTCACGTTTTTGTCCCGCCAGTGGTCCATTCCCTTGCGCGCCGGCAGCATGTCGCCCGTGTTCTGCAGGCAGCACAAGGCGTTTTCCCTGTCGAATTCCCGGGCCAGGCGGCGCGCGCCCACAAGGTCCAGTATCTCGTCCACCAGGGGCTCCTTTTCCGGCGAGTACCGCGACGCGCAGGGCCTCTGGTACGCCACGTCCACGTCCAGGGGGGTGACGTCCTCCGCATGTTCCCGCAGGTATTGCGCCAGGTACTCCAGGATGTGGGTGGCCCTGAACGGGATGTCCACTCCGTTGTCCCGGGCTTCGGCGATCATGGCCCAGCAGTCGTCGTGCACGAACACGATCTCGTCGGCGCCGGTACGGGCAAGGCGGTCCACCACGTCCCGGACCGCGTCGGCGTACAGGGACCAGTTCCCCATGTGGGTGTAGAGCACGTTGCAGAAGTAATGGCGGCCCCTCAGGATTTCCGCGTTGTCGAACAGGCGGCCCTCGATGGAGCCGGGCATTACACTGTGGATGGTGCAGGTGGCGAAGGCCCGGCCGGAAACCTCGGGAGGGGTGTATTCGCCCTTGGGGGAAAAATGCGCGTGTACCATCTTCACGGACTCGGGGTCGAAGTAGGCGCCCGACTCCTCCATGCGCCGGCACAGAAGGGCGAAGGGGTCGGCCCCCCTGTCGCAGGCTTCGGTGCAGGCATAGCAGGTCACGCATTGGTTCAGCCACTCCGGGTGCCCGCCGGCGACCAGGTCCCGCATGGCCCGGGCCCCGGATTCCGTGTCGAAGTCAATGAACCGGCAGGCGGCGAGGCACTCTCCGCAGCAGTCGCAAAGTTCCTGTTTGAACATGTCGTCTCCGTCGTGATTGTTTCGGTGGTTTGGGTGGCATGGTGCGCCTCGAACGAACATCCGTTCGGAGTCCGGCGCACCACTTGCTTTCCAAGGATTCCCTTATCCCATTTGGGGGCCGGAAAATCAAGGGCCGAGCGCGTGGAAGTCTTCGGCTGGCGTATTCTTCCATGATGTATTCTTTTGTTGCCTTTGACGGCGTTTCGCAGTTATATAAACGGTTCGCATGAATAATGAACCGGGAGGTGCGATGGAGTCCGGATTGGCGGCGGCGAATGTCGTCAGGGCGAACTGGATGGGCCTGGTAAGCGCCTGGGTATATGTGGAAAACGGGAAGGCGCTGGTGGTGGATTCCGGGGTCGCCCGTTTTCCGGGCGTGTTGTTCCGCGCCATCGAGCGGACTGGTGTTGCCCCGGAGGACGTGGTGCTGGCGGTGGCCACGCACCATCATCATGACCACGCCGGATGCATGGCCGCACTGCGCCGGGCCACCGGTTGCGAAATTCTGGCCCACGAGGCCGAGGTCCCGGGACTTTTGCGCGGAGTCACCGACATTCCCGGCGGACTCACCGGCCCAACCCGATGGATCGCGGATTTCGGACGAAGGCACGCGGCCGCGGCCGTGCGCATGATGGCGTTTCCGGCGGTGGCCCCGGACATCGTGGTCACCTCGGATGCGAACCTGGCTGAATACGGCTTCTCCGCCCACGTCGTCCACACGCCCGGGCACACGGCCGGGTCGATCAGCGTGGTGACCTCAGTCGGCCACGCATTCACCGGCGACGCCGCGTACAACCATTTTCCGCTGAAAAGCGACCGCCACGTGCCGCCGTTCGGCATGGACGCGGCAACCATCGTGCGATCCTGGCCCAGGCTTCTGCGATACGGGGCTCGTTGGATATACCCCGCGCACGGCAGGCCGTTTTCCGCCTCCCGTCTCGAAAAACGCGTGAGCGGGCCGGGGTGTTGACCTCGATCATAATGCAGACATTTCGAGGCCTTGAAACCGCCGGTCGATTTATGAGGCACTTGTTTTGATTCGTGCGGAAAACCCTGCAGGGCTGACCCGGCCCAAGCCCGTGTGTTGGCCGCCTGTGGCGAATGATTCTTTCACCCCGAGGGTGAACGAACATTTGTTCGAGAACTTTCCAAAAGCCGGTTTATGAGGCTCTTGAAAGGTTTTTCAACAGTTTCGTCACGGATTCAGGGAATCGTGAAAATCGCATAATGCCGGATCCCGGGCACGGGGCTGCCGGGCTCGATGTCCGGCTGCAATGGAAAAACCGACCCCCTTGCATATATTCCCCAGCCAGGAATCGCCGGAGGGCCGCGTTATCAGCCCGTTGAAAAACCAGGGATTTACAGCCTGTTCAAAAACGATGAGAT
>JBKHBM010000010.1:0-65988 GCA_046542385.1 Desulfatibacillaceae bacterium
TCCTCGAAATTCGCGCGCCTTGCATCTCATCGTTTTGAACAGGCTGCAAATTCCGAGTTTTTCAACGGGCTGATAGGTCACCATCTCGATTTGTTCGGAGGTTATGTTGAGGTCAAATCGGTCGAATGGACGTGAAAAAACGGTCCAGGAGCACGGACATTTTGGGCCGCGCAATTCCGCCCCTGGCACAATGGCCGGACCCGCGTCCGTGCGGAGCCCGTTTGCGCGCTACCGGATGTCCGCCACGTCCTGCATGATGAAATGCGCTTCCTGGAGGCCGATCACGCCGTCAACATTGGCGTCCGCATCCAGGTTCACGGTAACGGTGGTGTCCCCCGAGGCCACCCGGAGGGCCACTATGGCGTCGGCCAGGGTAACCAGGGTATCGTTGTCCAGGTCGCCCTTGAAGGCCTTGAGGATCTCGAGGGTGATCCCGTTCCATGCGTCCACGGGCACCGGCGTTTCATCCGGAGCCAGTATGTCGTGCCGGTCGAAGGATACGGTGGTGGTCCCTGTTTTGGTGGCGAAGAAATGTATGGACAGCAGGGTCTGCCGGGACACGGCATCCACTCCCACGACGTCGCCGGCCCGAGTCAGGCCGACCACCAGGTTGCCGGGGGTGTCGTCCTCCAGGGCTGTCCGGAAAAACGTGGTGTCGGCACCGCCGCCGTCGAACAGGTCGCCCTCGGCCACCTTGGGCTGAACCTCGGGTTCGGAAACATTCAGGTCCACCACCCGCAGATACGCGGGATCGTACACCACGTCGCAGGCAAGGCCGTAGGCGTCGTTCACGCTGTCCACATTCACCTGCACCACGAACTCGTGATCCTTGACCTGCTCGGGGCGCGTGTCCAGGAATACGGTTGCCGCCCATGCCGGCGCGAAGGCCGGCAGCAGAATGGCCGCGACGCAGGTGGCGATGGCCCGTTTTGGTGAAAAACCGTGTTGCCGCATGGCTGCCTCTTTTCCTTTTAAGCGGGGTTAACCGTTTTGCACATTGATTTTAAAGGTGTATGACGTTATCTGGCCGTTGAGACCCGCCTGGTTGAAGGTCAGGGTGTGCAGCCCGTCCCGCAGCTTCGTGGTATCCAGGATGTAGGTGTAGGGCGACTGCGCGTGTTCCTCCTCGTCCATGCGCTCGTTGTCCAGGAACACGACGATCTCGTAGCGGCCGTTGTTGAAGTCCTGGAGGCTTTCCGGCGCCACCTCGAGAATGAACCTGGCCTGGCCCGAATACGTCCGCACGTTTTTTTCCGCCAGACCGGTGGTCAGGTCGTTTTCCTCGTACACGGCAAAGTGCACGGGCGGATTGAGCGAAGCGCCGGTGGCGTAAAAGGTGCTGATACCCTCTTCCAGGCGCACCATGGCGGCCGAGCGCACGTCCTCGTAGTTTATGGTGGCCCCGGTCATGGCCGGACGCTTTTGCAGAAGCTCCTCCCGCCAGGTGTCGTACCCCTTTTTGGCGCCCGTTACCAGGATGGTGTTGTCAGGCAGTTTGTGAGCCTGGACAATGATGTGGGCCGAGGGTTCGTCCAACACGCGGCAGGTGCCCGTGGAGTCCAGTCCATCCCAGTATGGTGCGTGGGAACCGGGGGCCAGGGGACTCCACACGAGAATGTTGGACAGAAGCGGTCCGTTGCGTATGCCGGCGCGTATGTCGACCCGGGCGAGGTGGGGTACGGTGAAGTGCACTTTGTAGCCTTCACCGGAATTTTCCAGTCTGTCCAGGGTCATTTCCAACTCCTCGCCTCCGGACCACGTGGTGGGGTTGTACACCACCATTTCGCCGTCAGCGGAGGTGGCCGTCAATGCGAACATATAGGCCTCGGGAGGAACCTGGACGCCCCAGTCGTCCCTGCCGTCCCAGTACAGCGAATTGTTTCCGCGGGGCAGGGCGTACCCGGAAGGCACGGTGCGCACGAGGTCGTAATGCGGGGAAAAGACCTCCAGCACCACCGCCGCGTCCCGGGTAAGCCGGAAATCGAACCGCACCTTTTCGCCCGCCTCCATGACCCGGGGCGCGAACTCCACGTCCAGGACGGCCAGCTTCTCCGCGGCGAGCGCGGCGCCGGACGACGACAGCATCACGGCCGTCAGCACGGCCATCATGATTCCCACAGCATTATGACGTTTTCTCATTGCTCTTGCCCCTGCCTCGGCTTCACCCAGCAGGGTGAAGACACGGATTGTTCCAGATGGGTGAGTCGGTTCGCCATGCCCCCCTGGGCGGAATCGATCCACAATTCCCTGGCGCCTGAACGGTTGGAGACGAAAACGACCTGTTTGCCCCTTGGGCCGAAGGACGGTTCTCCGTCAAAGCCCGGTTCGATGGTCAACCTCCGGTTTTCATTCTTGTCCATGTCCAGTATCCAGACGTCGTAGTTTCCGGCCAGGTTCGACGTGTAGGCGATCCTCACCCCGTCCGGGGACCATTTGGGACCATAACTGTCCGCGGACTCGTCCACGATTGCGGCGAGTTTGTCCGACGGAGGCCTGAGCAGCACCGGTTTTTCCACGACACCCAGAACCGGATCCCGCCTGAACACGGTACAGGCGATCGTCTTGCCGTCCGGGGAGTAATCCGGGTGCATGACCATTGGTGGAAACGTGGTGAGACGTTCGGGCTCTTCCCATTGCCCGTCCTTTTCACGCATGCGCCACAGTTCGCTGGAATCCGTGGGAAGCGCCTTGTATGCAACGTAGGCGAATTCCCTGGCCCCCGGGGCCCAGGAGGGATGGCCGTAGATCCCCGTGACCAGGGGAAGCCGCGTCCGTGTTCCCTTGTAGGGCTCGTACAGCCACACGGCCTTGTCCTCGGCTATGTAGAGAATCCGGTCCCCTCCGTCGCTGACGTCGCAAAACCGTTCCATGCCCGGATCGTTGGTCATACGGACCAGTTCACCGTTGTCCGGGTTCGCCGCCCAGAGGTCCCACTGGCCGTCAACCACCGCGGAGAATACAATTCTTCCGGAGAGGTCCCCCGGATAGCGAATGGCCTTTTGGGGCTTGTCGATGGCCGGGCAGACGCCCGGGGCCGCCACCGCCATCAGCACCAGAGCCATCGCCGCCGCGATTGTCCTTGCCGTCGGCTTCATGATTCGTCGCTTCCCTTTCGCGTTCGAATGCCCAGGACCACGTGTTCCACCCTGCGTTTTACCCGGTCGAGGTACGCAAACGATGAAGGCTGAATGTCCCTGTGCCGGTGCAGTATGTGCCAGGAGCGGTTCCCCTTCTGATGGAGGTAAAACAGCCAGTTGCGCAAAGGATTGTCCGGCCTCCACACATCCCGCTTCAGAATGACCTCCACGAATTCCGAAAATGGAGCGGTCCTTGTTTTCCGTGGACCGAACATCCGCGTGTGCTCCCTGACCTCCCGGTCGTTGGCGTGAATTTCCATCTCGTGGGCCGTCCCGAAGGTGAACGCCAGGCCGACCGCGACCCCCGCCGCCCAGACGCCGCACACGGCCAGGAGGTAGTCTTCGAGACCCATTGCGGGGTTCAGCGTGTCGGTGATCAGCATGAGAACGCCGACGCCGGCGAAGCAAATCACCAGAAAGGGGGCGCCGAAAGACCAGAAGACGGACATGCCGGTGTTCAGCCAAAGCACGCCCCCCTTGTCCCGGACCAGCTTCGAGGAGGGCAGGGCGGTCCTGCCGTCGTATCCGTCGGGTAGCGCTTCCACCATGTCCTCCGTCAGCCGGTTCCAGCGCTTTTCCTTGTACAGCATGGTCGCCGTCGCCACCACGAAGCCCAGGATGATTATGCCGAACAGAAAGCCGTCCCGTATGTATTGGACGTTCAGCACCGCGGTTTTGGGTTCGCCGGGTTTCACATACACGTCCACCCGCTGGTGTGGGCGAAGGCCGGAAACGTGGCTGCCGATGCCGGACAGGGAATCCTCCTTGAGATGATACCGATTGCTGGTGTACGTCCTTCCGTTCACCTCGTAGGAATAGACCACGTAGACGTTTTTCGCCGCTTCCTCCTCCCAGTCTCCGGAACGCGAGACTTCGAGAAGTACACCGGATACCACGTTCCAGTGGTTGCGAACCTCCCATTGCCGGTACGTGTACAGGACGATGCTGACGAGGGCCAGGCAAAGGAGGCCCGCGAAAACGGCCAGTTTTCCTCCGACCCGGGTGTCCTTTTCATGTTCATGCTGTTCCGGAATGGCAATGCTCCTTTCGTCGTCGTTTTAGAGCGAGTAAATCATCCATGGGCCTATGGGGGCGTCCTTGGACCAGAATTCCTTTTCGTAGGTCCATTTCCAGACGCCCACGACGCCCTTGATGGTGCCGCCGATTTTTCCTCTGAGCTGCACGGACAGGCCGGCGCGCTGGTACACGAGGCACAACTGTATCTCGCCGGACACCCCGCCGGACACGTAGGCCTTGAAGGTGCCTGTCTCCGTGTCCTCGTCCGCCGCGCCGAACATGGCCTCCACCGTAACCGAGCCGGTGACGCACCCCTCCGCCTTGTACTTGTCGTAGCAGTTGTCGGTACCCCCGGCCAGCGAGCCGGACACGCCCCAGGAAACCTTGGCCACGAGGCCGATGAATCCCTTGGTCTGGTAGACCCAGACGTCGATGTCCCAGCTGATGCCCCACGGCGTGGGGATGTAGCCGGTGTCCCCGCTCCAGGCCACGGCCACGGAAATCTCCTTGTCCGTGACGGTCTCGCCCTTTTTGGGGCCGTCAGAGCAGCAGTTCTCGCACTTCTTGTATGTGATGTTGATCTTGGGGTCGCCCATTTTCTCGTTGAGGAAGCCGGGCAGGTACTGCTTGATTCTTCCGGCGTCGAATTCCAGTGAATTGGACTCGCACTCGGTGCCGCGCGGGTCGATGTACCTCAATGGATTGGAATGGGCGTACTCGTACAGGTTCAGACCGTCCGCATATCCCAGCGGGTCCGGGGACATGTACCGTCCCAGCCGTGGATTGAGGTACCGGGCCCGGTAGTAGTACAGGCCGACCTCCTCTTCCCAGTCGCGTCCCGTGTACAGCCGCGTCACGCCGATGGTGGAGTTGGCGCGCACGTTGCCCGAGGGGTCCATGATGGTGGGCATTCCGTAGGGATCGTATCCGTAAGTCTCCACAATGGCGCCGGAGGCGTCCGATACGGCCATGGTGGAGCCCAGGACGTCGGCATGGTGGTAGTACGTCCCACTGTCACGGTACATGGCAACCACTTCGTCCAGCCGGTTGCCGTACACGTATTGCGCCACGACCCCTCCGCCCGCCCGGTCCTGGATCACCCTGCTGTCGTCGTAGATGAAGGTCGTGGTGACCCCGTCCACGGTTTTCTCCACCCGGCGGTTCACGGCGTCCATGGTGTACTCCACCATGACATGGCTGTCCGACTTGCGGGTCACACGGGTGAGCTGGTTTTCGTAGTCGTACATGTACTCGTAGGCGCCGTCGTCGATCAGGTTGCCGGCGGAATCGTACACGAGGTCGATGCCGTCCACGGTGGCGTACTGGTTCATGGTGTTGGCCACGCGGGTTTGGGTGGCGCCGTCGGTGGTTACCGACGTCCAGTTGCCCACGCCGTCCAGCACGTAGTCTTTTTCGAAGTCCGGCGCCGGGATGTTTCCGCTCTGGTCCGGCTCGCCCCGATCCACGCTCACCAGCCGTCGCGCCGCGTCGTACGCATAGCGTTCGGACCTGTCCACGTTCACGCCGCGATCCGTGGCCGTGGGGTCGCCCTCGGCGTTGTAGGCATAGTCGAACCGGGCCAGGACTGTGCCGTCCGCCTCCTTGTGGGCGATGGTGGCGACCTGGCTTTTGGGCGTGTAGTTCCAGGTGGTGTACAGGCCGTTGCCGAAGGTCAACGTCTCGGGCCGGTTGGCGTCGTCATAGGTGTAGTCCGCCAGCACGGTGTCCGTTTCGACATCCTCCACGGTGGCGATCTTTTCCCGCACGGTGTAGGTTTCCCGAACGGTCGCCCCGTCCGGATAGTACACGGTGCGGGTTCGCGCCGCCAGGTCGTGGTCGATGTTCGTGGTGGTACCGTTCTGGGACGTGGAGACGATCCTGCCCGCGGCGTCATAGGTGAACGTCACCGTGCCGTGGTTGTTGGTCGCGGTAAGGGTCCTGCCCAGCTTGTCGTAGGTATAGGTATAGGACGAGCTGTCCGGGTAGTTCCGCGCGGTAATGCGGCCCAGGGAATTCCGGGTGTAGGTGACCACCTGGCTGTTGCGGTCCACGCGTTTGATGATCTTGCCGGCGGCGTTGTATTCCACGCCCCGGATCGTGCCGTCGGCGTATGTGATGGTTTCAAGGCGGTTTGCCGCGTCGAAGGTGTAGGTGGTCGTGTTGTTTTCCGGGTCGATCATTGTCCGGAGGTTCCCGGAAGGATCGTACCCCAGCTGGGACACGTTGTTTTCCGGATCGACGATTTCGACGACCCGGTTCATCTCGTCGAAGACGGTCATGGTCAGGCCGTCCATACGGTCCCATCCTTCGACCAGGTTGTGCCGGGAGTCGTAGTTGTAGATGGTGGTGTTGCCTTCGGGATCGGTCACCGCCCCGGGTTTGTTGAAGGTGGTGTAGGTGATTCTGGTGGCGTCCCCGGTCGCCGTGGCGGTGAAAGTCCGGTTGCCCGTGGCGTCGTATTGATAGGCCTCGAACATGCCCACCAGGTCGCCTACTTCCGTAAGGAGGTTCAATTCGTTATAGGTGTAGGTGATGGTGTTGCCCGTGGCCGTGTGGAATTCACGAACGTTGCCGTTTTCGTCGTACACCCAGGTCCTGGTTTCCGCGAGGGCGTTTGTTTCGGTCAGCTTCTTGCCCCGGAAATCGTACGTCCACGTAGTCGTGTTGTCCATGGGATCCACGAGGGCCAGGCGGCGGCCCAGGCAGTCGAACGTGTATCGGGTGACCACGTCGTCGGAGTCCGGCGTTGGCGACGTGTCGCCCACCTTGATGATGGTGGTCACGAGATTTCCGGCCGCGTCCCACTCATTGTAGGAAACGTTGCCGGCGGGGTCGGTACGCTTGACCATGCGTCCCAGGGGATCATACTCGTAGGTCGTCGTGTATCCGAGCGGGTCGCCTTCGGCCAGCAGCCTGTCCATGGCGTCGTACGCGTACGTCCACGTGTTGCCGCGAGGGTCCGTTTTGGTAAGGCGGTTGCCTGACGCGTCGTACGTGTACGTGGTGGTGTTGCCCAGGGGGTCGGTTTCCGTGAGCAGCTTGTTGCGGTCATCGTAAGTACGGGTGGTCACGTTGCCGGCCGGGTCCGTTACGGTCAGCGGATTGCCGGCCGTGTCGTAGGTCCATTCGGTGCGGTTGCCCAATTGGTCGATCCGTGCGGTGCGCCTCCCCTTGGCGTCGTATTCGTACCGTATGGAGTTGCCGCGCTCGTCCGTGACCTCGATGCGGTTGCCCACGCCGTCATGGGTGAAACGGCGAACACCTCCCCCGGGATCGGTCATGGACACGGGCCGTCCCAGGGCGTCGTACTCGTAGGACCAGGTGTTGCCGCGCTTGTCCGTCATGCTGATCTGGCGGCCCAGGTCGTCGTAGGCATACTCGGTGAAGTTGCCCGAGGAGTCCGTTTCCCGGACCATGTTGCCCCAGTCGTCGTACTGGTAGGTGGTGGTGTAGCCCATGGGGTCGGTGCGCATGGTCACCTGCCCGGCGGGATTGTACTGGATGGTGCGGAAGCAACCCAGCGGGCCGGTTTCACGGACCAGGTTGCCCCGGTCGTCGTACTGGTAGGTGGTGGTGTTGCCCAGGGGATCGGTTTCCGACGCCACTTTCTGGAAGCGCGGGTCGTATTCGTAGGTGGTGGTGTAGCCCATGGGGTCGGTGGCCACGGTCACCTGGCCGTAGGCGTTGTACTGGTATGTCCAGGTGTTGCCGGAAGCGTCCGTCCTGGCCACGGGGTTGGTATCGGTGCTGATCACGGTGGTGACTTCGGTGCCATCGGGAAGCACGGTCCTGATCACGTTGCCGTTCTGATCGAAATAGAATTTGTAGACCCTGCCAAGGGCATCCGTCTTTTGGGTGTACAGGTCCATGTACTGGTAGGTGGCAACGGCGTCCTCGGTGCCGTGGCTGGCCACCCGGCCCTGGTCGTCCCACGTGATCACGTGGCTGAGGTAGCCGGCCTTGTCCGTGACCGACAGAAGCCGGTGGGAAAGGTCGTAGCTGTACTCCACGGCGTATCCCAGGGGGTCGGTCACCGAGATGAGGTTGTCGTTGTTGTCGTAACGGTAATCCCAGGTCCTGCCGTGGGAGTCCGTAATGGTGGACACCTTGCCCCCCACGGTGTAGGACACCTCGAACCAGCGCAGGGTCGTCATGTTCCGCACGGTGTGCAGGTGCCCCTGCGCGTCGTAGGTGAACTCCAGCTCGTTGCCGTTTTCATCCTCGATGAGGGTCAGGTTGCCGTTTGAATCAAAGTGCCACACAGGGCGGGTCAGTCCGGCCGAACACAGGGAGCAGTTCAGCACGTAGGTGCCGTCCTGCAACCGGCTGAGGGTGTCCGTTACCGAGGCGGACAGCGGGGAGAAAGTTCCGTCAGCGTTCTTCCTGAATTTGACGCGAGTCCCCGATCCCTTGCGCAGGATCGCGTATTCGTTTCTGCCGTCGGTGACCCGTATGATCTTGGCAAAGGCGTTGGATGCCCAGCCATGGCCAAACGGTCCGTTGTACCGGTCCTTGCTGTTGTACGTGCGGGAAATCCCCAGGGCGGGACCCACTCCGGCAATCTCGAAGTCCGAGAAGGACAGGACCAGGCTGCCGGTTTTGACGTATACCGGGGACTTCGTGGAGTCCGGCTTGCACTCGTTGTCGCAACCCTTTTCGCAGTCGTCCTCCTCGTCCTCCTCGTCCTCCTCGTCAGGGTCATCCGGAGGGTCCGGCGGCGGGTCGGGATCGGGGTCCGGTGGCTCGTCGCAGGAATCGCCCCTGCACCCGTCTCCCGGGTCGGGCGGAGGATCGGGGCCGCCGGTGTCCGGTCCGGGGGGACCTCCCGTATCCGGAGGAGGATTCTCCGTAAGGGGGGTGTTGTGATTCGTGTCCCATTCCTTGTCGTACGCGTGACCGTCCCCGGGGGTAAGGACCAGGAACAGGACCAGTATGGACAGCACGAACAGGAAGACGGGAATCAATCGCTGTATTTTTATTCTGCCAGGCATCCGTCGCTCCTTGGGCTAGTAAAAGATCACCATCAGTGCATTCGCCGGATCGGATTCCGTGCCGTCCGAATCCGTCGCCACCACGGTGACGCGGTAAATGCCGGGAGCCACGTACTCTCCCTGGTTGTTCTTCCCGTCCCAGTAGACGGTCTGGGGCGTTCCGGCCTGCATTCCGTTGGCCGTCACCGTACGGACGAGACTGTTGTCCGGGCCGAACACCGTGGCTGAAACGTCGGCCGCCTCGGTCAATATGAAGGTCATGGCGGCCCGGCTCTTTTCATCGTAGGGCGAGGCGTCCGGGTTCAGGTACCCCGGCGACACGGAGAAGTCGGAAACGACCGGTTCGGTCCGTACGATGATGGCGTTCTCCGGGAGGTTCCATGCCTGGGGCGCTATCATGAACGTCGCCGACGGCACGAGGTTGCCCGCGTCGTCGGTGCCGTCCCATACCTGCACGTAGCTGCCCGCCTTCTGAGGCTTGCGGTTGAGCAGGGTGCGCACGCGGTTGTAGGAGGTGCCGTTGTAGAAGATGGAGATGTAGATGCTGACCTCGGCCTTGTGCGACAGGTTGTAGGTCAGGTAGTTGTCCTCGGCGTTGAAGGGGTTGAACGAGGTGGGATAGGTCACCGACGGCGTGTACACGTCGAGGCTCACGTCGTTGGTCACGTCCAGGACGTGGCGTTTGCCGCCCACCACGTACTCGATGACGTACAGGAAGACGCCGGAATCCACGTGCTGGCCCGAATCGTTCCTGCCATCCCACGGGTCCGAGTAGAAGCCGCTGTCGCGGGACGCGTCGGAAACCAGCGTCCTCACGTGGCCGCCGTTGCGGTCCAGTATCTCCATGGTGACCGTGGCCGGGGCCGTGAGGCGGGTGTTGATGCTCACGGATTCGCCGATGGTGGGGTTGAACACGTCCCTGGACAGGCTGGCCGTAAGTCCCGCGGTGACGGTGACGGGCACCACGTCGATGTCCGTCCTGCCGAAACTGTCGGTGACCCGCAGCACGGCTTCGTAGCGACCCGCGTCCGTATAGCTGTGGGACGCATTTCCCGTATTTCCGGAGTAGTCGTACACGCCGTCTCCGTCGAAATCCCACTCGTAAATGGCTATGGGGGCGCGGGACGCCACGGTCGCGGAGAAGCTCACGGACAGCGTGGCATCACCCGAGGACGGGTCTGCGGAGCCGGTGGCGGTGGGCGCGTCCTCGGCCTTGACCTGCACCATGACCGTGTCCTCGCCGGTCAGGTCCTGGTCGTCGGTCGCCACCACCCTCGCCGTGTGGATGCCGATGCCGCTATAGGTGTGGCTGGTCTCCGACGACGTGGTGGACGTTTCGTCTATCACGCCGTCGTTGTCGAAATCCCACTCATACTGGCGAATGAATCCGTCCAGGTCCCGGGCCGCCGCGCTCAGTTCCACGGTGAGCGGATCGTTGCCCTCGTCCGGCCGGGCCATGGCCCTGACCTCGGGAGCTCCCTGCTCGGGCGGCAACACGGTGACCGGCACGGTGGCGGTGTCCGAAAGGCCGCGACCGTCGACGACTGTCTGGGTCACGTTGTAGGTCCCGGGCGCGTTGAACGTGTGCGTGGTCGCCTTGGAGGTGCGTGAACTCCAGGTGGAGCCGTCCCCGAAATCCCAGAGATACTGCTCGATGGTGGCGCCGTTTCCGTGGCCGAAGGACGCAACGTGCGCGGTAAGCGGCGCTTCGCCCCTGGTCGGATAGATGATGGGCGCGGACACGGGGAAATCGCCCGCCTGGATGACCACTGAATCCGAGTCCCTGTTGCCGTCGTTGTCCTCCACGGTGAGCGTGGCGATGAACTCGCCGGTGCGCGGATAGGTGAAGCTGGTATCCCCGCTTGTTGTCGAGCTGAAGCGGGAATCCGGCTGCACCAAAAGCGCCACATCCGTCGGGTTGTAGAAGTTGACCAGCTTACGGATGAAATTGCCGTCCGTATCGGCAACCCATATCTCGTTCGGGCCATGGGCCGCTACCCAGATGGAGCCGTCATACGGATGGACCGCCGCCGCATGGGGATTCACGATCCCGGTCAGGCGCGCCACTTCCCGTTTGCCGTCCGGGGATATTTTGACCACTGCCGCGTCGTTCCAGACGCAAGCCCAGGCCGAACCGTCCCGGGGGTCGATCTCGACATGGACGGGCCCGTTGAGACCGGTGAGCCTGTTGACCTTTATGGCGAGATCGTCGAAGTCCCAGTAGGCGGACAGTCCGGATTCGTTGCCCACCAGGGCCGTATTCATGTTGTCGGAAATCTCCTGGGCCGTCCGGGCCGCGTTCCACAGCCTCAGGTCGTCCATTTGGCCGATGAAGAAGTTGTCGGGGTTGCCGTTGAAGCTGTCCAGGTCTCCACCGATAACGGCATTGCATCCTCCAAAGTCCAGTGTGGCGGTAATGTCCCATGTGTCGCCGTAAGGAGCGCCGTCCACGTAGCACAGCGCCTGGGTACCGTCCCATGTCAGGGCTATATGGTGCCATTGGCCGTCCAGGAAGTCGGCGGAGCCGTCAAAGTCGTGGCTGGAATTGTTGATTATGGCGTCTATGGAACTCGCGCTGTCCAAGCCGAAATACAGCTCGTTGTTGCCCCCGCCGTCCCCTCTCATGAACATTGCCGGATCACCCGTGGCCGAATTGGGCTTGATCCAGAGCTCCACGGTGAAGGCGTCGGTCACGTCGAGGGAGGGGTCTGCGGGCAGGGACACGTAGTCTCCACTGCCGTCCATGGTGATGGCGTTGCCGAATTTGCCCGTCGTGGAGTCGCAGTCGCCCCATACATCAAGGGTCGCGCCCGTGACGGCTTCGCCCATGAATCCTCGAAAGTGGGTGTTGGTATCATATGGAATGTCCGCGTCGAATCGAACGACTCTGTCGAGGATTTCGTCCGCTACCCAGATGGCGCCGTTGTTGTGGTCCACGGCGACCCATCGCGGATTGTCGAATCCCGTGAGGAGCCCCGTCTGGTTGCCCGCCGAATCGAACTTCTTCAACTGGTCGTTGTAGTAGTCCGCTACCCAGATTGAGCCGTCGCGCTGGTCGACGGCCACGGACATGGGATCGTTGAATCCGCTCAAGCGCAGCAGTTCGGTGCCGGTGGGCGAAAGGTGCACGACCTGGTCGTGGTAGCGGTTGGCCACCCAGACGCTGTTGTCCGCCTTGTGCACATCGATTCCCGCCGGGCCGTCGAATCCGCTTGCGCGGACCAGTTCCGCGCCGGTGTCGCCGTCCAGCTTGACAACCTGGTCGTTGTTGAAATCCGTGAACCAAATGTTGTCGGTGCCCGGCTCGGCGACCGTATAATACGGATTGTTCACATTCCGAATGTTCTGGTCCAGCTTGTTGTCCGTGTAGCGAAGGACCCTTTGCTGGGTGTAGTCCATCACCCAGGCCACCAGGCCGCCGAAACTCCACTCGTAGCTGGTGATGAAGCCGTCGTCGTCGCCCGATCCGGCCGCGGTGAAGCTCACGTCCAGGGGCGTGGGGCCTGACGTGGGCGTGGCGCCGGCGACGGCGGTGGGCTCACCGGGCGGTTTCACATCCAGTTGCAGGGTGTCCTGGGCGGTGAGTCCGTCCGCGTCGGTCACGCGCACCCTTGCCGTGAATATTCCGGTCACCGAGTAGGTGTGGGTCGCCGTATTGCTGTCCGTGGAAGTGGAGTCCCAGACACCGTCATTGTCGAAATCCCACTCGTACAGCGTGATCTGTCCGTCGTCAGGGTCGTTGGCCGCTGCCGTGAAGTTAACGAGCAGCGGCGCCGCGCCGCGAAGCGTGTCCGCCGAGGCGTCCACTGTCGGGGGCAGCTGGGCGTCGCCGATGGTGACGATCTTGTGCGCCATGTCGGACAATCCGTCGTTGTCCGTCACCCGGATATTCGTCGTGTAGGTGCCCGGCTCCGAATACGTGTAATACGTGTCCGCCGTGGTTTCCGAGAACCAGTCGAACAGGCCGTCGCCGTCGTAATCCCATTCGTACAGGACTATGGAACCGTCCGGGTCCGTGCCGTTGCCGTTGAGGAATACGGTGGCCGGGGCCGTGGCTGAAGTCGGACTGGCGTAGTTGTTCGCCACCGGCGGATTGAGCGTGGCATTCACAACGGCCGAACTCACGGCGGTACGCCCCTGGTCGTCGGTTACCCGCAGGACCGGGTAGTACATGCCGGTGGGCGAGAAGGTGTGCGAGGTCTTCGGCGTGAACGCGTTGGAGTGGTCGTAAGTGCCGTCGCCGTCGAAGTCCCATTCCCAGGAGACTATCCGGGAATCGGGTTCCAGTCCATGGACCACTCCATGCAGTTCCGCCTTGAATGGGGCCGTTCCCGTGTCCGGGAACGCCCATGCCCGCACCGACAACGGTCCCACGTGGATGGTGAGGGATGCGGAATGGGTGATGAGGCCGTCGTCGTCCGTGACCCTCAACACCGGGTTGTAGGTGCCCGGCGACCCATAGTCATGAGAGGTGTCGCCCGTGACCGCGGACGTGTAATCATAGGTCCCGTCGCCGTCGAAATCCCATTCGTAGTACGTGACGGAGCCATTGTCCGTGGCCGTGGCGTCGAACGCCACGGTAAGCGGTGCGTCGCCGTCCTCGGGGGATGCCGTGGCTGAAACCGTGGGGGGCTGCATCTGCGGCTCGCCCGGCCAGTCCACGGACACGCCTCTGGGATAATTGAAACCTCCCACGCGCACCAGTTCCGTCCCGTCCGGGGCCAGCTTGACAATCTGGTGGTTGTAATAGTCGGCAACCCACACCGAGGAATCCGCGAGGTTCACGTCCACGTCAAAGGGCTGGTTGAAACGGCTGGTCCGGTTGATTTCAAGGCCATTGGGGGAAATTTTGGCCACCTGATGGTTCCAGTAATCACAGGCCCACACAGTGCGGTCGTTTTTGTTCAGCGCCAGGGCCCATGGATCGTAATAACCGCGAAGGTCGTGCACGATGCCTCCCGACGCATCCACCTTGAACACGCGGTCCGCGGACTGGTCCGCCATCCACGCCCCGCCGTCCGCCGGATCGGCCACCACCTTGACGGGGTCGGTGATTCCGCCGACGATGACGTTGTTTTGGGCCGTGAAGGAATCCAACTTCCAGTAGCCCACAAGCCCGTCTTCCGTACCGGCAAGCTCGGAGAACATGTTGGTGGCGATTTCCGCCCCGGTCCGGGCCGTGGACCACAGGCGCACCTCGTCGATGCCTCCATGATACCATTCGTTGAGGGAACGGTTGAAGCCGTCCATGTCCGCGCCAATGATGGCGTCGGATTCACCGAAATCCAGTTCGTAGGCCCGGCTCGCCGTACCGTACTGGGATCCGTCCACATAGACGGTGACCGTGGCACCGTCATAGGTCATGGCCACGTGGTGCCAGTTGCCGTCCATGAGGTTGGCGCCACCGTCATACGTGTTCGACACGCCGTTGATGTATGTGTCCAGCTGGCTGCCGCTGTTGAAACCGAAGAGCACCTCGTTGGCGCCCCAGTAGTCGCCACGCATGAAGAACATGTCGTCGCCGGTGGCTTCCGGCTTGATCCACATCTCTATGGTGAAGGTCTGGTTGTCCATGGCCGCGTCCCACGGAATACGCAGGAAATCGCCGCTGCCGTCAAGGTATACGCCGCCGTTGATGTATCCCGAGCCTCCGATTGCGTCACCTTCCGTGTACACGGTGATGTTGTTGGGCCCGGAATCCGCCGTGGCATGGGTGCCGCCGGCAACGTAGGCGCCGGTAACGTCCGCGGGTATGCCGATCACCCGGTCGTGGCTTCTGTCCACGATCCAGAGCCTGCGGTTGGCGTGGTCCAGCGAGATGGCCTCGGGGTAGAACAGGCCCGTGACCCGGGCAAGCTCCGTGCCGTTCCGGCTCAGTTTGGTGACCCTGCTGCGGTCCCTGTCCACGATCCACGCGCCGTTGTCCAGGGGATCGACCTCGATCTCGTAGGGATCGGGAAAGCCCAGCCGGACCGTGTGGTGGGTGTTGTAGAAATCGTCCAGTTTCCAGTAGCCCACGAGACCGGGTTCGTCACCGTTCAGGGTGGCGTCCTTGGCCGCGTCGATCTGCGCTTCGGTCCTGGCCACGTTCCAGTAGCGGGCGTCGTCGATGGAGCCCTGGGTGTTTTCGCTGGAGCAGCACCAGGACATGCCGATGCATAGCGGGTCCGTGTTGCTGATGTCCGCGTCCACCGTCATTTCCTTGGACAGGGAGCCGTCCAGGTACAGCTTCAGGGCGTCGGTGGTTGTGTCATAGGTCATGGCGATGTGGTGCCAGGTGCCCGTGGTGATGGCGTTGTCGGCGACAAGGAACTGCCTGCCCCCGGAGTACACCAGGGCGGCCGGTTTGCCTTCGGACAACAGGATGGAGAAGTCCTTGTCCTGGCTCACCTTGCCCATGATGGTGCGGTTTCCGGTGAGGATCTCCGTCTTGACCCAGGCCTCCATGGTCAACCGGGTGACCAGCAGTTCAGGGCTGTGGTCGATCCTGACATAGTCGGAATACCCGTTGAAACGGTACGCGCCGCCAATGTTTCCGTCGGCCAGGGACACCTCGTTCACCACGGTTCCCGTCAAGCTGTTGGGACCGAAGTCCTCCACCTGGATGGGAGACGTGTCGTATCCGTCCGTAAGGTCTTCGTACAGCCTCAACACCCGGTCCTTGCCCGGGTCGGCGACCCAGACGTCGCCGGTGGCCGGGTCGGCGGCCACGCTGCGCGGGTAGGAGTATCCCGTGGTGGTGACCAGCAGTTCCCCCTCGTTGGAGAGTTTTTTGACCTGGTGGTTGTAGGTGTCCGCCACCCAGACGAAGGAGGCGGTGTCGACCGCGTATACGCTGACCAGGCCGTAGGCGGTGTCCGTCATCGAGTCGCCGTCCGTCACCCGCAGGGTGGGGGTGTACATGCCCGGTTCCGTGTAGGTGTGCACCAGGGGGTCGCCCACCCACACGTCGTCGATGTACCAGCCGTCGGCCACGTTTGCCGCGTCGGCGTCGAACATGAACCGGATCTTGACCGTGGGGTTGCCGGCGTAATTGGAAAGGTCGAGGACCTGCTCCGTCCAGTCCGGAACGTCGCCGTAATAGTATGTCAGCTGGGTCCAGGTCCCGCCGTCGTCACCTGAGGCGTACACGCGGCAATAGTCTCCGCTGAGCGTGTTCAACCGGTGGCGGAACATGAGCACCGGAGAGGTTGCGGCGGACAGGTCGATGGTGGGGGAGACGAGGTCCGAGTCCACGCCGTCGGCGTAGTCGCCACCGGGGCTTTCCGTCCAGCACCAGGAACCGGAGTGGTTCTGCTCCGTGGTGCGGACCCAGGTGCCGGAAACCGTCCATCCCGCGTCCGGGGATTCCGCGTTGTCTCCGAACGCGGTGGGCGGCGAGGTATTAAAGGAGTCGTACTCGTCGTCGCCTTCGAAATCCACGTCGAAGTTCGTGAGCGCGCCCTCGGGGTCCGTGCCGGCAAGGTACAGGGACACGTCGAGGGGCGTGGCGCCCCGGACCGGGTCGACCTGGATCATGGCCAGCGGCGTCCCGGTGGCGTCCACGGTTATGGCCGTGTCGGCGACGCCGGTCAGCGAGTCGTTGTCCGTCACGCGAACCCGCGCCATATAGGTCCCCGCCGTGTTGTAGGTGTGGGTGAACGGGGTGGCGTCCGCCCTGGTGTCGTCGTACGAGCCGTCGCCGTCGAAATCCCACTCATACAGGACGACGGAGCCGTCCCGGTCCGACGCCTGGGCCGAGAATTCCACGACCAGGGGCGCGAGGCCCCGGGCGGGCGTGGCCGATGCGGTGACTTCCGGCGCAACGGGTTGTACATTTATGGTGATGGAATCCGTCGCGGTGTATCTGTGGTTGTCGGAAACCGTCACGGATGCGGTGTAAAAACCATGCGTGTCATATACATGGCGTATGCCCGCGCCGTTGCCGGTTTCCAGGTCGGTGTATCCGTCACCGTCGAAATCCCAGGCGAAAATCCCGATTCCCGAGTCAGCGTCCGTGGCCAGGGCCTGGAAAAAGACCTCCAGGGGCGCGGGGCCCGATTGCGCGTCCGCGCTTATGGAGACGGCGGGGCTGGCCCTCACCACGATGGGAATCATGACGGAGTCCGTGTTGCCGTCCGCGTCCCGGACCGTGAGCCGCGCGTGGTAGATGCCGGGGGTGTCGTAGGTGAAGGACGCGTTGCCGGTGGAGCCGGAGGTCACGTAGTTGGACGCGTCGTCATCCACGAAGATGTGCTCCACCCGGGAGTAGTCGGCCCGCGAAAGTACGACTCCGTCCGGGTCCAAGTGCACGACCTGGTCGTGGTAATAGTCCGCCACCCAGACGTCTTCGAGCACCGGGTTCACGGCAATGCCGATCGGGTCTGAAAATCCCGTGACCCGCGTGATCTCCGAAGAGGCGTCCGCGGTGACGTGAACCACGTCGTCGTGATAGTGGTCCGCCACCCACACCGTGCCGTCGTTGGGATTCAGGGCCACGCCATGGGGATTGTCGAACCCTCCGAGCGACGTGTGGCTGCCCGTGTCCGTATTGATGTCATAGCCATCGAGTGCGTTCGTATCCAAGCGCACGAGCCGGTCGTTATACGAGTCCGTGACCCAGACGACGGAGCGCGCGGAGTCCAGTGCAACGGAAAGCGGCAGGTCGAACCCGGTGACCCGGGCCAGTTCCGTGCCGTCGGGCGCCATGTGTACCACGACGTTCCCATAGCGGGCTGCCGCCCACACGCTGCCGTCCACCGGGTCCACCGCGACGTCCCAGGGTGAGTCCAGAGAGCCGGGAGAGCGGAAAACCGCGCCGTTCGGGCCGACCTGGACAAGCCGGTCGCCGTTGGAATCCGTAACCCACGCGCTGCCGTCCAGGGGACTCACCGCGAGGCCGGCCGGTCCGTCAACGACGGGATAGGCCAGGGGAGAAAAGAACTGGGCCTCGCCGTCCGGACCGAATCTCTGCAGGCGGTCCGATGTGTAATCGGTGACCCATACGGAGCCGTCGAACGGGCTGACGGCCACTTGACAGGGATCGCTGAAACCCGTGGAGAAGCGGGTGATTTCGGTGGCGCCGTCCTGATCCAGCCGGATCACCGCGTCCTGGTCGCGGTCGGCGAACCAGACCTGCGCGCCGCCGAAATCCCAGGAGTATTCCACGATGCCGCCATCGGGATCGGTGCCGGACCCGGTGAAGTTCACGGTCAGCGGCACGGTGCCCGTCAGGACGTCAGCCGAGGCCGTGGCTGTGGGAAGGTCCGGGGGCAGGACGTTGATCTGCACCTGGTCCGTGTCGGTGGCGCCGCTGTCGTCGGTGACCCGCAACGTGGCGGTGTGCAGACCCGCCGTGTCATAGGTGTGCTGGCCGGTTCCGTCGGCCGACGTGGTCCAGGTCAGGGTGTCCGTGTCGATGGACACGTCGTCAATGTACCAGCCGTCGCGGGTGACGCTGCTGTCGGACGTCAGGCGGAAGCGGATTCTCACGTTTGACGCGGGCAGCCAGGCTCCGAGTCCCAGCTCCGTCTCAGTCCATGCGGAGACGGTGCCCGAATAGGATGCCAGCAGTTGCCAGGCCCCATCGTTTACGGAAATCTCGACATGGCACTGGTCATACCCGCTTTCCATGTCGTATCGGTGCTGGAAGGTGAGAATGGCATCTCTGGCTTCGGAAAGGTCCTGGGCGGCCAGCACCAGAGAGTTGTTTGCCCCGTTGTCATAGTTGCCGCCGGGACTGTCCGTCCATGCATGGGTCGGACTGTTGGAGTCCTCGGTAGCAAGAGCCCAGGTGCCGTCCGTAGTCCAGCCCCCTGTCCCGGATTCCATGTCGTCGAAGTAAAAGTTTGCCGGGGTCGTTTCCCCCTCAAAGTTCCACTCGTACCGCACGATGGAGCCGCCGGTGTCATAACTGCCGTCCGCCTCGAAATTGACCGTGAGCGGAGCGTATCCCCGGGTGACGTCGGCATCGGCCACGGCCACCGGCGGCGCCTGTCCCACACTGACCGGGAAGCTCCGTGTGGCGTGCATGCCCTCGTCGTCGGTAACCTTGACCGTGGCCGTGTAATCGCCCACGTTCGAGTAGGTGTGGGTGACGTTGCCGTTGGCCGTACCGTTCCAGTCGTAGGCGCCGTCGCCGTCGAAATCCCACTGATAGATGGATACGGCGCCGTCAGCATCCGTTGCCGAGGCGGTAAAGGACACGTCCATGGGCGGGAAGCCCATGGTGGGGGAGACATTGGCGGTGATTACCGGGGTCGCCGGATACACCGTGATCTCCACGCTGTCTGTGGCGTTGTGCGGCGGGTCGGAGATCATGAGGGTGGCCATGTACGTTCCGGCCCGCGAGTAGGTGTGGGATGTCGTTTGCAGGGTGTCCCTGATCACGTCGAATATGTTGTCTCCGTCGAAATCCCACTGATAACTCTGGACGAACCCGTCCACCGGGTCCACGAAATCGGGGGTGAACCCGACCGTGAGAGGCGCCGTGCCCGTGAGAACGGACGCATTGGCAATGGCCTGGAGGGTGCCCACCCGAACCACATGGGAGTAATCCGTCGCGGTGAGCCAGTCGTCGTCCGTGACCCGGAAAACAGGAGCGTAAACCCCCACCTGTGTGTAGGAGTGCGTGGTGTCGCCACTGGCCGTGTCCGAATAATCGAACACCCCGTCGCCGTCGAAGTCCCACTCGTACCGCACGATCTGGCCGTCCGGGTCGTTGCCCGCCCCCGCGAAGTTCACGATGTCTCCGGGATTCACCTGGCGTGGCGAGACCCCGGCAATGGTGGCCGGATACCTGGAGGCCGTGACTTCATCCGGAATCAGGGAAACCACCAGGGGATTCCCCGACGTGGAAACCGCCTTGAGTTCGACGCCGCCGGAAGACAACAGGACGAGTCGCTTGTTTGTGTAATCCGGCACCCACGCGTTTCCGGTAAGAGGGTCGATCCCCACCGGACCCGGTTCGTTGAACCCGGTCTTGCGGAACACGATGGTTCCGTCGGATTCCATCCGCATGATCTCGTCGGAATTGTCGGTGGATATCCACGCCGATCCGTCCACCGGATTCACCTTGACGTACCTGGTCCCGCCCGAAAGGTCGAATTCGAAAATCCGTGTGTTGCCCGTGGCGGAATACTTGCGGATCCTGCTGTCGCCGCTGTTGACCACCCACAGGGAACCGTCACGGGTGTCCACCGCGACGTCCGTATTGGAAGCGCCGGTGATGGTGAGGTGTTTTCCGGAATCCGTCCCGATGTCGTAACCGTCCGGGACCGTGGGCGAGAGGCGCACGACCTGGTTCGCCCCTGTATTTCCGATCCATACGACCCCTGATACCGGATCCACGTCCACGCACTGGGGGCTGCTCAGGCCCGTGACGGTTTGATGGAAACCGGTATCCGTGGAGACGTCGTATCCGTCCGGGACTCCGGCCATGATCTTCACGGCGGCGTTGTTGAAGTAGTCGGCGGCCCAAACGGAACCGTCCCCGGGATTGGCGGCAATGCTCCACGCCTGGATGCCGTGGACGGTGACCTTGACCGCGCCGGTGAAGGAATCCAGGAGGACAATGCGGCTCTGGTCAAGGTCCGTGACCCACACGTCGCCGCTGGCCGGGTTGCCCGCGATCTCCTTGGGGTTGGAGAAACCGGTCGTCTGGCGGAGCACGCTGCCCGAGGACGACAGCTTCATCAGTTTGGGAGAGCCGTACAGCTGGCCCATCCAGAGCCCCCATGCCACGCCGGTCCTGCCGAAATGGGCGGACAGAATGGACAGGTCCGTGGAATCCACGACGTTGTCGCCGTTCATGTCGGCGTCGGGATTGTAGGCCGGGTCCCCCAGTACCGAACCGTTGGCGCGGCCGAAGGTGATCAGGTCGTATCCGTCCACGCGTCCGGAGCCGTTGAGGTCGCCGGGCAGGGCGAAAGCGGCGGTCGTGCAGAGCAGAAGGGCGAGGGCGATGCCGGCGGTGAGCCAGGCGCGGGATTTTCTGGGCATGTCATCCTCCAGGGATAGACTCGGCGGTACGAGGGGGGGGTATTCCGTTTGGCGAACATTCATATCGAATAATAACCGTTTTCAATACATCGAATAAAACTTCGCCATTCGCCCTCGTCCGCGCGTCGGGACAACCATGTGATATGCGTCACCTGTGTTACCTGTTGCGGGGCCGGGCCAGGTGTCGCGGCGGCCCTTGTGGTGCGTAAGCCGTGTGGGTCGCGCGGTCCCGGCCGGGACCGTGCATTCCACGGGAAAGTTCCGGATTGGATAGGGTGTCGGTGGGGGGGGGGAGAAAATCTGAAACGCGTTGGAAGCGGATCAAGGCCGCGCGTTCATCTCCAGCTCCGCCGGCATGTTCTCATAGAGGTCGTCGAAGTACTGCTCCGCGCCCTCCAGCAGACTCGTTTGGTCCGAATGTTTTTCCATCAGGTCCAGAATGCACAACCGGACCCGGGAACTCTTCCTGTAGACCTTTTTTTCCCAGACGTTGATCTCGATGTCGTGTATGATTTTCCCCAGGTTCACCAGCCTGGGGTCGTCCAGGCCGTAATGGGCCAGCAGGGATTCATAGGTGGAGCGCATTCTGTCCCGCTTGATGTCCGAATACGGCGTGTCGAACGAGATCCCTTTGTCGATCTCCTCGTTTTTCGGATAGATCAGAATCCTGGCTCCAGGTTCGATGTGACGTTTTATGAGCCAGATGGACGCCAGTTTGTCGGCCTCGAATCCTTCCCAGGTGGAAAAAACAGGGGGACCCTCGGCGAGCGTTGTATTCGAAAAAAATAATACCACAACAAGTAGTGGAAGTGTCAATCTGTTTTTCATGCCGCCTCGTGATGGAAAAGGGCATGAATTTCCGGCCGGATATCCTGGTCTCCGGGGTCATTCCGCCATCTTCTCTCGATACGTCCCCTGCGGATGAATGACAGGGAATCCGCCAGGAACAGCGCCTCGTCCAATGAGTGTGTCACGTACAGGACAGTCACCTCCCGGTCCCTGGCGAGTCCGCGGACCAGTTCCAGCAGGCTGTGGCGCAGGGCGTCGTCCAGGTGACTCATGGGTTCGTCCAGGAGCAGCACCTGGGGGCCGGAGGCAAGCGCCCGGGCAATGGCCAGCCTCTGCCTTTCCCCGCCGGAGAGGTTCCCGGGCCTGCGGCGCTCCATTCCGGCCAGGCGCACGTCAGCCAGAAGTTTCCGGATTCCTTCTTTTTTCGAGGATTTGTCCATGCGCCCCATGGCAAAGGAGAGATGGGACGCCACGGACATGTGAGGCCACAGGGCCAGGGACTGGAATACGAGGCTCACGTTCCTTTCCTGCGGCGGGACCCATGTGCCGGGTCCCACCACGGCTCGCCCTCCGAGCACGACCGTTCCGCCCGCCGGCCGCAGCAGTCCCCCGACAGCCCGCAGCAATGTGGTCTTTCCCGCGCCCGAGGGCCCGAGCAGAGCGTGGATCTCGCCCCGCGCCACGGACATGCTCGCCTCGTCCACGGTCACGGCGCCCTCCCTGATGCATGTCAATTCCGTTATTTCTATGCTCATTCCAGTCCCGACGTCCATTTCCTGTACAGGGGATAGATCAGAAGCAACGGCAGGGCCGCCGCTCCCACCAGGATGAGGGACAGGGCGAAAACCGCGTCCCGGGCCCCGTAATGCAGGTAGTTGTAAATGCTGATGGGGGCTGTTTCCGAGCCAGGGGGCACGAGCAGCAGCGCGGTGCCCAGATTGGCCAGGCACAGCACGTATCCCACGAGCAGTCCGGCGGCGATTCCCGGCGCCAGTTGGGGCAGGGTGACGCGCAAAAACACCCTGAAGGGTTTTCTGCCGGCCATCATGCCGGCCTCCTCCCACTCCCGGTCCACCTGCCGCAGGCGGGCCGTGAGCACCCGGATCACAAAGGGCGCGTACCCGCAAGCCAGGGCCAGGATCAGCACCGCGGAGGTGCCGTAAATCCGGTCCAGTCCCGCTCTGTTGTACACGTGGATGGAACCGATGCCAATGGCGATGCTTGGAACGCCCAACGGTACCTGGGTGAGGTAATCCACCAGCGAACGAAGGCGGCCGGTGGTTCGGACCAGGTAACAGGCCACGGGAATGGAGACGGTCGTAATCACAACGGCCCCCGCCGCCGCCAGCCACACGCTGTTGACCACCGCGTCCATGCTGCTTTTCCATATCCTGGCCCAGGCGGAGGTCCCTCCCGTTCCCAGGACAAGGCAGACAACAGGCAGTCCCAGGCCGGCCAACAGAACAACCGCGTACCATGCTGCCGCCGGCTTTCGGAACCATCCCAGCCGGTACACGGAGGCGCTTTGGCCGCCCCTCCAGTCCACATAGGACCTGCCTTGCATGAAGAGCATCTGCGCCAGGATCAGAATCATGGCCGCCGCCACCAGGGGGGCGGCCAGGACGGCTGCCGCGCGCTCGTCGTAGTAGGCGCTGAAGTTGATGAATATTTCGAGCGGATAGACCTTGAGCCGCAATATGTCCGCCACCTCGAAGTTGACCATGGTGAACAGAAAGACCAGTATGCCCGCGCACAACAACTGGGGCGCCACCAGAGGAACGGTGACACGGAAGAGCGCGGCCCGCGGCCCCCGTGCAAGCAGGGCGGCCTCCTCGGTGTTACGGTCGGTCCCGTGCAGTCCCGCGGACACGATGAGCGTCACCAGGGGGAAATACGCCAGGGCGAACACCAGCACGCCTCCGGGCAGGCTGTACATGGAGGGTTGGGCCGGAAACCACGGGAAATCGGGCCAGGGCAGGGCGGCGGGATTCAACGGGCCCGTCCATACCAGCGCATGCACATATGGGGGAATCAACAGTGGAAAGAGGTACAGCGCCCGTAACAGGCGGCGGCCCGGCACGTCCGTCCGGGCGGCCAGAAAGGCCAGGGGGGCGCCCAGCAGGCAGGCGAACACGGCGGCGCCGGCGGCCAGCAGCAGGGTGTCCCCGAGCAGGACCAGTTGCCTGGACGACAGGAGCAGGTTTTTGAAGGCCCCGAGGGAGAAACCTCCCCCGGGGCCTGTCAGTGCTCCGGAAAACAGCGCGGCCACGGGCAGCAGGTTCACCGCGGTGACCACCACCGCGGCCGCCGCCAGCTTTCGTCCGTACATGGTTGCTCCGGTGCCGCCGTCACATGGTTGCGCGGGCATGATTTGCCAGAATCAGCGGACGAACAGTTCCTGGCAGAAGCGTGCCGACGGTTCGAGATAGTCCGCCACCTTTTCGAAATCCACTTCCATGGACTTGATGGCGCCGGCTTCCGAGGCGGTTATGTCCTTTCGCAACGGCATCTGGGCGGACTCGCCGCTGGCAAGGCGTCTTTCCATTTCCGCGGAGAGCAGATAGTCGATGAGCACCTTCGCCTCGTCGGGATGGGGCGCGCCCTTCACCATGGCCACCGTGTTCGGGATGAGCAGCGTGCCGATCTGGTCCTCGCCCTGGTCCGGGAAGATGACCTTGACGGGCGCTTCCGAATCCACGGCCACGGCTGCGTCGTCCGTGTCAGTCACACCCACGGGAACCTTGCCTTCCACCACCAGGTCCCGGGTCACGCTGTTGCCGTCCACGATCAACACGTCGTTGTCCTTCAGGTCACGCAGGTAGTCCTTGGTCTTTTCCGGGCCCAGGGTGGACCACCATGCGGCCACGTGCATGGCCGTGGTGCCGAACAGGGGATAAGCCATGGTGACCTTGCCCTTCCACTTGTCCTCGGTGAGTTCGAACATCGAATCCGGATACTGTTCCGGCGTGAGCATGTCCGTGTTCACCAGCAGTACGCGCGACCGGGCGGCGAAACCGGTCCAGTAGTATTCCGGGTCCTTCATGTGCGCGGGGTAGGCGTCCCAGTGAGGCGACCTGTAGGGAGCCAGCACGTCCTTTTGCTCCAGCACGATGGTGCGGCTAACCTCGGAATTCCAGAACACGTCGCATCGGGGCTGTTTTTTTTCCGCGATCAGGCGGTTGACCAGGCCCACCGTCTTGGACGCCTCCACGTCGTACAGCACGTGGGTGGCGATACCCGTGGCCTTTTCGAACTCCTCCAGCACGGGTTCCGAGAAAATCTGGTCCACGGACGTGTACACCACCACTTCTCGGGCGCTGTACGCGCTGGGAACCAGGCAGGCCGCGAGTAAGAATACGGAAAGGGAAAAAAGGCAAATACGGCGCATGTCAAACCTCCGGATCAGGGTTGCCAAGGGTCGGCACGTCCGCCCCAGGGCGCCGGCCGGATGTTAATCCTCATTTCGGGGAGATTACAGTCCGGGAACGGGAAAAGTCAACATGTATCGGCTTTCGCCATTTCATTGGTCGCTGGATTCGCGAAGGGAAGATGCGGCCCCGCACCACCCTCATTTTCCGGTAAGGGTGCCGCAGTTGGGGCATGCCGTCCAGTCCGGTTCCATGAAGGAATGGCACCGGGAACATCGGAGGATGATCGGGTTGGCGCAATGAGGACAGAAGTTGTAGCGTTCCGCGAGGGCCGCGCCGCAGTGCGGGCAGGAGATGTCCAGGGTGTTTTGCGGACCAAGCACGCGCAGCACCTCCTCGCAGGTGGTCATCCCCCTGTCCACCTTCTCCATGGCGTCCTCCAGGATGGTCACCATGTTCGCCTGGTGCGCGGCCCGGACCAGTTCGCTGTCCGACGCGCCCGCGTGGACCATTCGCCGCAGTTCCTGGTCGAACTCCAGCACTTCGTACAACCCGACGCGACCCTTGTATCCGCTGCCATGGCATTTGGCGCAACCCGCGCCCCGGCGGAAAGCCGTCTCGTCCCTCTTGTCGAGCAGGCGCAGGCCCCGCAGCACGTCCTCCGGCGGCACATACTCCTCCAGGCAATGCCGGCAGGTCCGGCGGACCAGGCGCTGGGCGATGATGCCGGTCAACGCCTCGCTCATCACGTAGGACTTGATGCCCATGTCACGAAGTCGGACAATGGAGGCGATGCTGCCATTGGTGTGGAGAGTGGACAGCACCAGGTGACCGGTGAGGGCGGCGTGGAAGGCTACGTCCGCTGTCTGGTGGTCCCGGATTTCCCCGAGCATGATCACGTTGGGGTCCTGCCGCAGGATGGAGCGCAGGATGGTGGAGAAGTTCAGGCCGATTTTCTCGCGAACGTTCACCTGTTCGGCCATGTTCATGAAATATTCCACCGGGTCCTCGATGGTGGTGAAGTTCTTGGTGGTGGTGGCGCCCTTGCGCAGCATGGAATAGAGCGTGCTGGTTTTGCCGCTGCCTGTGGGCCCGGTGGCCAGGACCATGCCCTGGGGCTGCTTGATGAACCGGCTGATCTTGTCCAGGTCTCGCCGGGCGAGGCCCAGGTCTTCCATGTCGAGGCTTGCCGCGCTCTTGTCCAGGACGCGGAAGACGACTTTTTCCCCGTTTACCGTGGGCAGGGTGGAGATGCGCAGGTCCACGACCTTGGTCGACGTCTTGACGGTGACCCTGCCGTCCTGGGGCTTGCGCCGCTCCGTTATGTCCAGGTCGCACATGACCTTTATGCGGCTGACGATGGAAGCGTGCATGTTGATGGGGATGTGCAGCTTTTCATGCAGCAGGTCGTCTATCCGGTAACGAACCAGCACATACTTGGTCTTGGGCTCGATGTGTACGTCCGAGCTTCCGTGCCTCAGTGCGTCCGAGATGATGGCGTTGACCATGCGGATGGCGGGGGGCTGGTCCTTGGCGCGAAGCAGTTCGTTCACGTCGAGTTGTTCGTCGTCCTCGTCCAGGACGATCTCGATGCTCTCGGTGGGGTCCATGAGGTCTATTTCGCTCATGGCCGCGTCCAGGGTCGCCTCGTCGCCGTAGATTTCCCGAATCTTGTCCCGGATGTCCTGGATGGTGGCCAGCGCGGGCTTGATGGGCATTCCGGTGAGAAAGCGCAGTTCGTCTATCTTGATGATGTCCGTTGGATCGGCCATGGCCACCAGCATCTGGCCATCCATCCTCTGCAGGGGAACCAGCAGGTGGTTTTCACAGATTTCCTTTGGGATGAGGGGTGCGAGTACGCGGGACTCGGTGAATTCTCCGGGAGAGACGAGGTTCATCTTCAGCTGTTCGGAAAGCACCCGAAGCAGGGTCTTTTCCTCCACCAGCTTCATTTCCAGCAGCACCAGGGGCAGTATCCTGTTGGTCCGCGCCTGCTGGGAAACGGCCCGTTCAAGCTGATCCTTGCGCAACTCCCCCTGGTTGAGGAGGTACCTGCCCACCTGGCTGCGATTGGTGGCGAAGGCCCGGCTCAGTTTCCTGATCCTGTTCTTCTGCTCCTTTTGGGTCTTCTTGAGACTCGTATTTTCCCTGATGAGGTCGTGGCGCTCCAGGGCAAGGCTCACCGTGAGCCGCAAATCCTCGTCGTTCCAGGGCTTGGTGATGAACTTGTACACCGCGCCATCATTGATGGCCCCCATGATGGCCTGGACGTCGGCGTGGCCGGTCAGCATGATGCGGATGGTCTCCGGGTGCGTGCTCTTGATCCTTCGCAACAGGTCCGCGCCGGACATTCCAGGCATGCGGTGGTCGCTGACCACCACGTGTACGTGTTCCCGCTCGATGATCTGGAGGGCCTCCTGGGCCGAGCCGGCGGTCAGGACGGTATAGTTTTCCCGCCGGAAGATGCGCTTCATGGATTTGAGCACCTGTGGCTCGTCGTCCACGAACAGGATGGAGTAGCCGGGCCGGGCCGGTTCCCGCGGCTCGCGTTCCTCGCCGGTGGCGGCGTGTTCCTGATTGAGGAATAATGCAGCCAGTTTGGCCATGCTCCTCCTTTGAGTGCCGGGATGCCGTCCTTACTGGTGGAGGGGCAGGGATACGGTGAAGGAAGTCCCCCTGCCCGGCTCGCTTCGCGCCTGGATGTCCCCATTGTGCTTTTTGACAATGTTGTAGGCGACGTTCAGTCCGAGGCCGGTGCCCTTGCCCACGTCCTTTGTAGTGAAAAACGGGTCGAATATTCTGGACAGGTTCTCGTTGTCGATTCCCGGGCCGTTGTCCTCCAGCACGATTCTCGCCCGCTCCCCGTCCGCTGAAGTGCGGATGCGTATTTCGCCCTGGTGTTCGATGGCCTGCGCCGCGTTGACCAGGATGTTCATGAACACCTGGCACAACTGTCCGGGCCTGCACCACACGCGGATTCCCTCGCCGTAATCCCGGATGACGTGGGCCTTGTACTTGATTTCGTTGCGCACGATGTTCAAGGTGGCGTCCACCACGTCATTGATGTCGCACTGCTCCAGCTCCTGCTGGGTGGGGTGGGCGAAATCCTTCAGGTCGATGATGATCCTCTTGATGCGTTCGGCGCCGTCAAGGGACTCGTTGACCAGGGAGTTCACGTCGTCGAGCACGAAGTCGATGTCCAGCTGGGTGTCCAGACGGAGCACTTCCTCGAGCATGTCGCAGAGGTCACGGCCGGCGGCGCCGGATTCCAGGACGCGCGAGGCGAGGGTCCGGTAACGTGACAGCACGGATACCACGTCCTCCATGTACTCGTTGAGGGAGGTCAGGTTGCTCGAGATGAATCCCATGGGGTTGTTGATTTCGTGGGCCACGCCCGCCGCCAGCTGGCCGATGGAGGCCATCTTTTCCTGTTGGAGCAGTATCTCATGGGCCTCCTTGATCTTTTCCGTCTTGTTTCTGACCTCGACCTCCAGATTTCTGGCAAGGTTGCGATACTTTTCCCGCGACTGCGTCAGCAGCCTGTTCTGCTTTTTCAACAGCGCGTAGGACTCCTCAACGACCTGGCCGTGCAGGCCCGAGGTCAACAGCACCTTGTGGTTGGCGGCCATCAGCATCTCGACGGCCCGCGCCAGAATCCTGCCCGTACTCAAGGCCGCGTCGGGGTCCCGCGATTCCCACGCCAGGGCCAGGTGGCCGCAGGTCAACATTTCGTGGGACAGCGGAAACCAGGCGGCGACGCCCGTTTCCAGTTCCGAGGTTCCGGTGCTGTCCGTCGCGGCGGCCAGAAGTTCCCACATGGAACCCGGCTCCTTCGCCCGGGTGTCTCCGAAACGGAAATGGACGCTTCCGGCGGTGTCGAAAACCACCACCAGCCGGCATCCGGACCCGTCCATATCCTTCATGATGGCGGCGAGGTCCGTTTCCGACAGAAGCGCGCGGAGCCCGTATTCCCGGTCGAAATCACCGGACACGGGTTCTTCGGTCGATTCCGCGTCCAAAGTTTCGCCGTCCCTGGCGGCTTCGTGGCCGTCCTCATCGTGGATCGTTCGTCTCATGTCATTTCCGCATGGCGATGATGTCATGCAACCCGGTCCTTGGCGAGGGTTGACAGAAAGTCGTCCACCGTGATTCCAAACCTTCCGGAAAGACGGTGCCGGACGTCCAGATCGGCGTAGGTATCCCGCAGTATCCTCTCGAAGGTATCCCTTACGCCCCGGTTATACAGGGCCGAGGCGAACAGGATCGGCAGTCCGGTCGGTTCCCATCGCAAAATGACCTCCTGTTCCGGAATCACGTCCTCAAGGTCCCGTTTGTTGAACTGGATGGCCAGGGGCAGGGAATCGACGTCCAACCCCACCCTGGCCGCGTTTTTTTCCAGGTTGTCGAAGCTCACGAAGTTGTTCATCGCCTGCTCCCGCTGGCTGTCCGCCACGAAGACCACGCCATCGGCCCTGGACAGGACGGCCTTGCGGGTCGCGTCGTGGGCCACCTGGCCGGGCACGGTGTACAACTTGATCTTGGTGTTCCATTGGGATTCCGACGTGGTGAGCAGGGGCAGGAGGTCGAAGAACAGGGTGCGGTCCCCCTTGGTTTCCAGGGTCATCAGGTCGCCCCGGCCATGGGGATTGAGCAGGTCGTGCAGGCCCATGAGGTTGGTCGTTTTCCCGCTCAATGCCGGGCCGTAGTACACGATCTTGACTACCAGGAGTTTTCTTGTCGTGTCGATTTCCGCCATGATTTCCGGGTCCGTTTTCAAGCAGTCGGAGTCGGTGTTTGTCTGAAGCGGTCGCGAAGGTGCGGCGCCGCTGCCGCCCCGGAGTTGCAACATCCATGCCTCGCGCAGAAAGACTGCAAAACCCCTGTCACACAAGGCTGTAGGCCTTGTTTCAAACGCTTGGCGGGGTTTCCGTGGATGGGGAATTAACGGCGAAATTCCGTCGAAAAATCGTGGCCCCCCGCCAAGATATTGACGTTGTAAGCTCTTGCCGAAACCGGAACCGTCGTCCTTTGCCGGGCTTCCATCCACCGGTGGCCGCTGCCGCTTCTGCCCTGAAAACCCGCCATGTGCGCCTTTGCCGGCGATCCGCCTGCCGCGGCGGAGCGGATCGGGCGTCGCCCCGGCCTCGCTGGCATGGAATTCGCTATTCAAAACGGCGGCCCACGAAGGCCCGGCGTGAAAACGCAAACCGGCAATCAGAAAACGGAGGTCCAGCGAATGGGCGCCTACAGAAAACTTCTGCACATCGTTACCGGGGACCGGCAGGACGCCGAGAGCCTCGGCGAATCCCTCAAGCGGGGCAGGCCAGGCCTCGATTACGTGGTCCAGCATCCCGAATCGGTCAGCTATGTCGGCCTCGGACACGAGATCCTTTTGCTCAAACCCAGCCTGCGGGACTGGAAATGGCTGGGGGTCATGCTCCATGCCATTGCCGACCATCCCCACATGCCCGTGGTCCTGTATGTCCCGGACGGCGATCAGCCGCCCATGGGGCTGTTGCGCGTAGGCGACAACACAAGCGTCTCCGTGGCCAGGGACATGGAGGCCCTTGCCCAGCAGGTGGACATGGTCACCAGGGAAGAGGAAAGGGTGCGAAAGAACATTTTGTTCGTGGATGATGACGCCATGGTCCTCAAGGCGTTCACCCGGCTTTTGAGAAAAACGCCCTGGACCGTCTACACCGTCACCGACGCGGAGCGCGCCATGAACCTCCTGGAAGTGGAGGACGTGGACGTGGTGGTGACCGACATCAAGATGCCCAACATCCACGGCCTGGATCTGATTAAAAGAATCCGCGAACTGAACCTGGAGGTGCCCATCGTGGTCTGTTCCGGGTATGCCGGGATGCGCGAGGATGTCGAACTCAAGTATTACAGGATCTCGGATTTCATAGAAAAACCCGTGAATGCCGCCGACTTCAAACGCCGCATCGAAGCCGTAATGGGATGAAGGACGACATTATCGGAACCGGCGGCGCACAACAGCCCGTTGAAAAACCCGGAATTGGCGGCCTTTTAAAAAACGACGGGAAATGAAGCGCAACGCCACAGATCGCGTTTTTGAACAGGCTGCCAAGGGTATGCCTGGATGAACAAAGGGAGGCCGACAATGGAAGGGCGGATCGATCACACCGTATTGCTCGTCGACGACGAGAAATCCATCACCAACGCCTTGAAACGGCTGTTTCGCAAGGAGAGTTTCACCCTCTATACCGCGGGGAACGGAGAGGATGGGATCGGGGTATTGAAAACACTGGGCAGGCCGGTTTCCCTCATCATTTCAGACCAGCGCATGCCGGTGATGGACGGAGTGCAATTCCTGGAAAAGGCCCAGGAGTTGGCGCCCCATGCGATTCGATTCCTGCTTACCGGATATTCCGACCTGAGTACCGTGGTGGATGCGGTGAACAAGGGGCAGATACATCGCTACCTGACCAAGCCCTGGGATGACAACCAATTGGTGCTGGAGGTTCGCCAGGCCCTGACCCAGTATGATTTGGTGGCGGAAAACAGGCGCCTGTTCGCCTTGACCCATCTGCAGAACCGCCAGTTGTCCGACTGGAACCGCAAGCTGGAGCAGCGCGTGGCGGATCGCACCCGCGAACTGCGGGACACCAACCGCAGGCTGGACGTGCTGGCCAGGGAACTGGAGGCATCCCTGTACGATACGGTGTGCGCGTTTTCCTCCATCCTCCGTATTCAGTCGCCGGCCCTGTCGCTGCACTGCCGGAGGGTGGGCCGCCTGAG
This sequence comes from Desulfatibacillaceae bacterium, assembly GCA_046542385.1. Lineage (GTDB taxonomy): Bacteria > Desulfobacterota > Desulfobacteria > Desulfobacterales > Desulfatibacillaceae > JBKHBM01. The sequence goes on from JBKHBM010000010.1 coordinate 32,047, forward strand.
CAGGGACATCGCCCTCCGCCTCGGGCTTTCCGACGAACAGATCGTTGGGGTGGAAATCGCTGCCCTGTTGCACGACATCGGTCTGGCCCGGGTCTTCCGCAAGCTGGCGGACAAGGCGGACCACGCCTGGGACGAGGACGAGCTCGCCGCCTTTCGGCGCCATCCCGAGGAGGCTTCAGGAGTGCTGGAGTCCGTGGGTCGCCTGTCCGGCGCCGCGCGGATAGTGCGCCACCACCATGAACGCGTGGACGGCCAGGGCTTTCCCCACGGACTGGCGGGCGATGACATCCCCCTGGGCTCACGGATACTGGCGGTGGCTGACGCATGGGACTGGATAGTCTATACGGGGGCTGATCCCGCTTTTCATTTGCGGGAATACATGGATGACACCGGTGTCGATGGGGCCGGATGGCGTCCCGGACTCCTGGAGGAAGCCGCGGTTCACCACGTCACCAAATATTCGGACTCCCGTTTCGACTCTCACATCGTCAACGCCTTTCTGGCCTGCCGCATGGACCGCGGTTGTCGGGAAGGGGAAGCCGTCGGGTTGTCCGGGCAAGCGACCGCGGGCGATTCCGAGGCAAGGACGCCCAGCGCCACCCGTTACGCGATCGAGGAACTAATGGATCCCCTCGGCGAAGAGGATCGGCATTGATCCGGTTCCGGACACACCCGGCCCCCTGGACGACGCCGTGATGGAGGAGCAGATGAGTGACCGGCGACCCACCATATTGTTCGTGGACGATGAAGTGGGCATACTGAGTGCGCTGAAGCGGGTGCTACGCAAGGAGAATTTTCGCGTACTGCTGGCCAATAGCGGGGAACACGCGCTGGAAATCCTGGAAAAGGAAGAGGTCCAGGTGGTCGTGAGCGACCAGCGTATGCCCGGCATGAACGGCACGGAACTCATGGCCGTGGTGAAACGACGTCATCCCGACGCCGTCCGCATCATCCTCTCCGGATATACCGAGGTGGACTCCATCACCGAATCCGTGAACAAGGGCAATATCTACAAGTTCTTTCTCAAACCCTGGAACGACGAGGCGTTGAAAACGGAGATCCACGCCGCCCTGGAGCAGTGGAGGCGCAATCGCCGAAGCGCCGGGAGGAATGGAGGCGGCGCGCTTCCGTCCCGGAAGTCCGAAGGCGGAGACGAGCCGAAAGGCACCGGGCCGGGGGAAGCGGGTTCAGACGACAGCGCCGACGCCCCGGCGTTCTCCCTGTGTTCGGCGGTCCTGAACGGCATGGCCGAACCCGTGGTGGCTGTGTGTGAGGACGGAACCGTCCTTCTGGCGAACAAGGCGGCCAAAAGGTATTTTCTGAACGGGAACGTCCTGGAGGAAGGCAACCGCCTGCCCGAGGGGTTTCCCTCCTCCCTGTGCAGGGCGGTGTCTTCAGCGGCCAGGACGGGCAAGTGGCATCTGGCGCGAAACATCGGCCTGGGACGCCGCAGGTTCCGCGTGGTGGTAACTCCCATGGGAGGCTCCTACGCCGGAAAGGGTGCGGTGCTGACCATGACTCCGCTGGCCGGCGCCCCGGACCAGGCCGAGCTCTGACAGCCTGTCGAAGATGCGCCGCGATCAATCCGCAAACCGGCGCATGGCCGCTTCAAGCGGACCCCGGCGGTATCTTCGGCACCACCACGCGGACGCCGCTGCCGCAGACAAACCGAACAACAGGACGGAACCCAACACGTGGGGCAGTTGCGGATCCACGCCGCACCCGTCCAGAAGAAGGGCCGTGGCGTCAGCGAAAAACACGTGCGCCACGTAAAGCGTGAGGGCCGTCTTTCCCGTGGCTGCAAGAACTGCGACCGCCTTCGATTCCCGACATCCCGCGGCCCATCCCACGCATGACATGGCAACGACCAGGGCGATGCCCCCTGAAGAGGCAAGGTACAGCAACCCCGAACCGTCCGTGCCCGAATACAGGGCGGCTTCCGCCCACGCGGCAAACGGCGCGGCCCCGTCCCCCAGTCCGGCTTCGCAAAACTTCCGCAGCCCGGTGGCCAGGACGAATACGGCCCCTCCGCTGACAGCCATCCGCCTCCGGAGCGCCGGATCTCCGAGGTTTTGTCTCCCCAGCCACATGCCGAACAACACGTATCCGGCCCAGGGCAGTACCGGGTGCAGGCCGGAAAACAGATAGTGTTCGGCAAGTCGGTCCAGGCTGCCCAGGGAATCGGCCAGGGAGAGGTAGGAAGACGGCACGCCCGTCCGGGCCGGGGCCATGGCAAAAGCGGCCGCGCCGACCGTGACGGCCCCCGTGCCTCTGAGGAGCACGGAGTCGGGAACGTACAGGAACAGCAACGCCAAAGCGAAATAGGCCGCGTGGAAATGGAGAATGTCCGGAGACCAGCAGGTGGCGAAAACCAGTCCTCCCACGCCCAGAAACACGGCCCTTCGCATCACCCTACGCCTGGCGTCGGCCATTTCCGTCGGCTTCCCGGAAACCCGGGACCGGGCAGTGAGAAGGGATATGCCCGCTCCTGAAAGAATGACGAACAGGGCGGCGGCACGGCCGTGAACGTGGTCGGTCAGCCACTGGAGGAGCGGCCACGCGGTTTCGTCGTAGTCGAAGATTACCTGGTAGTTCACCACGGCCATTCCCATGACCGCCAGGCCCCTGGCCACGTCCAGGCCGATTATGCGGTCGCGCGCCATTTCAGCTCGCCTTGGGAAAAACGGGCCGGTCCGGCACTCCGGGCGCCTGGAACATGCCGGTAAGGTAATCCAGAACAAGGTCCGCCACCGGCACCTTGCGCTCATGGAGGCCGCGGAGTCCGAAAAACACATTGAATTCCAGGATGTGACAGTGGCCGTCGGCGACGATCACGTCAAAACCCGCGTGATCCACGCCCAGGTTCCGGGCCACCCTCTCGACCAACTGAACCGCCGGGGCGGGAGCTCCCGTGTAGTCCACGTGCCCGCCGCGGGCCACGTTGGTGTGGAAGGAATCCATGGCCGCGACCCTCCAGTAGGCGGCAACGGCCCTGTTTCCGATAACCACCACACGGAGGTCCCGTTTCACGGGCAGATATTCCTGCGTGTACCACACGTCGTTTGCCTCGGCGTATCCACGCCAGTCGCGCCGGTTCTCGATGAGAAACACGCCGGAACCGCAGGAATTGCGGACTTCCTTGGCGACAAAGGGAAAGTCGAGGGCGTCCAGAATCTCTTCCTCCGACCGGGGTCCGGCGCCCAGGATCAGCGTCTCGGGAAGGTTCTCCGGGCACACGGCCAGAAGCGCCCGGTGCATCTCGATCTTGTCGTGGCCGAGGTGATAGGTGGCGAGGCTGGGGAATATGGAACGCCTGAATGCGTGAACAAGGGTGTTCACCTGCCAGTATTCGGGAAACAGCACCAGGTCCGCTTCCCGGATGGTGGCAGCCTCCCGGTACATGTGCCCGGGTTTTATGTGTACGGTCCCGGGAATTCCCAGTGACCGCAGGGGGTTGTGGGTAACCAGATTCATGTTTCGATGCCGCAGGGGTGTACACGGCGGAGTGCCCGCAGGGGCACGGTCGGGGAGGGGCCGTGTTCGTGCAAAAAATACTGCCGCCATCGAACAGTGTCAATCATTATGGCATCGCGTAATGATTTCCGGATATGAATTGGGTTCAGGCGGTAGGGATGATCGGCCGGATCGCTCCGCATGGCCGCGTTCTCCCGGACGCGGGTCGAGCAGGTGTTTCCGAAACCCGCGACCCGCGCACCCCGCCGGATCACCCGCGGGGATCGTTTTTGGCTTTGCCCCGGAACAGCGCGGAGGCGGAGAACAGGTCCTCGTTCCTTCCCACGCACAAAAGCACGTCCCCGGCCTCAAGGTGCGTGTCCGCGCCCGGATTGGAGACGATCGAACCGTCCTTCCTGCGAATCGTGAGCAGGGTGAGTCCGTGGCTCTTCCTCAGCTCCAGGCCTCCTGGAGTGGCTCCGTCGGCCGGGGCGCCTTCCCGGACCGTCATGCGCCGGATTTCCACGTTTGGCAGGGTGTACTCGCACAGTTCGGCCGGGGCGGGAGGAAGCTGGCGGAACATGTCGTATCCCCCTGTCCGTATGTCGTTCACGAACCGGAGGATGTCCTCCCGTGGCACGGAATAGCGGGCCAGCACCCGGGAGAACACCTCTATGGAAGTTTCGTATTCCTCGGGCACCACCTCGTCGGCGCCCAGTTCCTTGAGCGCCGAGTACTCCGAGAAAAACCGCGTGCGAACCACGAAGTGGGCGCCGGGATTGAGTTCCTTGGCAACCCGTGTCACCCGACGAACGTATACGGGGTCCGGTATGGCAATGGCCACGACCTTTGCCCGCTCTATGCCGGCATGCTCCAGGATGGGCTTCTTGCTTGCATCCCCATAGAATATGGGCCGGCCCTTTGCCTGTTCCTGCCGCACGGTCTGCGGATTCAGTTCAATGACGACGTAGGGGATGCTCCAGGCTCCCGCAGCCGTGGCAAGGTGCCTGCCCGTGAGCCCGAATCCCACGATGACCAGGTGATCTTGCAGCGATTCGAGGGACTTTCCCTCCTGCTCCTCCCTGGCCATGTACAGGCCCTTGACCAGGAAGGCCGGAAGGGGAAGCCTCAGAACCAGGTCCGCGAATCGCGGCCCAAAGGCCATGAAGGCCGGAGCCGCCAGCATGGTGAGGATGGTGACCGTCAGGAAGAACTGGTAGGCATTCGTGGACAGGAGTCCGAATTGGGCGCTGGACCTGTACAGAACAAAGGAAAACTCGCCCACCTGGCACAGGGCCAGGGCCGCCAGCAGGGCGTTTCTGAGCGAAAAACCCAGCACCAGGCCCACCGCACAGATCACCAGCGCCTTCACCACCACGACGCCCGTGAACGCCAGGACTACCTGGGGCGCGTTGGCCGCCACGAATTGCAGGTTCAAAAGCATTCCGATGGAGATGAAAAAAAAGCTGGCGAACACGTCCCGGAACGGCAGGACATTGGCCACCGCCTGGTGGCTGTACTCGGACTCGGAAACGACCAGGCCGGCCAGGAAGGCCCCGAGGGCCAGGGAAAGCCCGGCCACCTGCGTGCCCCAGGCCACCGCGAAGCAGACGACCAGGACGACAAGCTGAAACAGCTCCTGGTTTCGGGTGGACGCCACCGCGTGGAGCAGCTTCGGCGCCACCCAGCGCGCGGCCACGGCCACCAGCAGGACCACGGCGCCGAATCTGGCCACCAGCATGAGGACGTCCCGGCCGAGGTCCGCCGACTGCCCGGCCAGAAACGGCACCATGAGCATCATGGGCACCACGGCCACGTCCTGGAAGATGAGGATGGCCAGCGCCGTCTTGCCGTGGGGGGCTTCGATCTCGCCACGCTCCTGGATGAGCTTGAGCACGATGGCGGTACTGGACAGGGCGATGAGAAAGCCGAAGAAAACCGATGCCTTGGGATTGCCCAGAAATACATTGGCAACCGGCGCCACGATGATCGTGGTCAACCCGATCTGCAACGCGCCTCCTCCAAGTACCAGCCTGCGCATGGAAAGAAGCCGACCTATGGAGAACTCGAGGCCGATTATGAACAGCAGGAGGATGACCCCCACCTCGGCGAGAACCTCCACTTCATGCACGTCATGGATGAGGCCAAAGCCGTGCGGCCCGATGGCCACGCCCGTGAGCAGAAAGGCGACCACGGTGGGCAGCCTGACGTGGTGGCAGACGAACACCATGGCCCCGGCAAGGGCCAGGATCATTACAATGTCGAAAAGAAGTTCCATGTCTTGTCCGGCAATGGGGATCAACGGGGATTCAGGCGTTTGCCCAGTTCCGAGAGGTTTTCCCACTCGCCCACTACGATGACGGTCTCACCCGGGCTCAGTCTGGCGTCATGGTAGGGGTTGAACGCCATGGTGCCGTCCTTGCGTTTGATGGCCACCACGATCAGGTTCAGATCCTGCCGTATCCGGAAGCCCGCGAGCGTCTGGCCCGCCATGGGGGAGCTTTCCGCTATGGGGATCTCCTCCATCTGGATTTCCTTGTTGGTGTCGCCCAGGGTAAGGTCCAAAAAACCGGTGACCGTGGGCCGCAGTATGCCTTCGGCCATCCGCTTCGCCACGATGTCGTAAGGCGAGGAAACCTTGTTGGCTCCGGCGGCCATCAGTTTGGGCACGGTTTCCCTGATGTTGGCGCGGGCCATGATGAACAGGTCGGGCCGGGCCTGCCTCGCGGAAAGAACCACGAACACGTTGTCCGTGTCCGCGCCCAGGGCCGCGACCAGCCCCGCGGCCTGGTCGATTCCCGCCTTCAAAAGAGTATGCTCGTCCGTGGCCTCCCCATTCACGTAAAGAAGACTGTCCGCGTCCGCCCTGTGAGTGGCGTCCTCCTCGCGGTCCACGACCACCACTTCCACCGGACCCTGCCCCAGGTGCTGGCACTGCACCCGGCAAATGCGTCCGTATCCGCATATTGATGTGGTGGCCCTTGAGCTTCTCTATCTTGCGTTCCAATCTACGCCTCCCCATGATCTGGCGCATGCGGCCTTCGACCAGGAACTGGACGAAAACGCCGCCGAAATAAAAGAATGTGCCACTCCGACGAGGATGACAACCACGGTAAAGAATCGGCCGGTTTCGCTCACGTCCGGATTTCGCTGTATCCGACGGTGGATAGGGTGATCACCGTCATATAGAACGCGCCTACAAACGACCACTTCTCGATGAACATATAACCGCCGGTCCCCACCACAATCAGGAAATTGGCAATGACGGCCAGTATGATGAAATGTTTGGTCTGGTTCATACGGTTTCATGTGCTCGGGTTTCGTAGTCGCGGTCCGGCCGTCTCCTCCAGGGGGCTTTTTCCGACCGGCGGTGGATCGCAACGCAGTGTACACGGGGGCGGCGGCAATGGCAAGCGCAGCCTGGTTGCCTGTCACCGGCGGGAAACCGTTTGGCCGCCTACCGGAACCATTCGGGGTGGTCCCGTTTCCATTGGGCGAGCGATTCCTCGACGCAGGTCTCCATTCCAGGACGTATGTAGAACCTCGGGTGCAGAAGGTCGTCGTCCGGAACGATCACCCCCTCCCGGCGGGCGATCTCCGCCAGCGGGGTGTCCGGGTAAATGCGCACCCCCTGGGTGACCTTCATCATGCCCAGCCCCAGGCTCTCCACGAACTCCATGCTCCGGCGCACGGTCTCCGGAGTTTCTCCCGGTCCTCCCAGCATGAGAAACCCCATGGGGAACATTCCGTGTTTGCGGAACAGGTTCGCGATGCGGACCACGTCGGCCGGCGTGAATTTCTTCCCGTAGGCGTCCAGGGTGGCCTGGCAGCCGCTTTCGAAACCCAGGGACACGCCGGCGCAACCCGCGGCGGCCATGCGTTCCACAAGGTCCTCGTCCACCCCTTTGGGATAGATGATGGCGCGCCACGCGATGTCCAGGCCGGAACCGGCGATCGCGTCGCACATGGCTTTTGCATAGGTCGGTGGAAAATTGAAGGTGTTGTCCACGAAAAAGAATTGCCTGAGCCCGGCGTCGGCGAAGGCCGACAGGTTTTCCACCACGTCCCGCACCGGGCGCTTGCGCAGGATGCGGCCCTCGATGTTGCCCGTGGAGCAGTAGACGCAGCCCATGGGGCATCCCCTGCGGCTTTGTATCGGCACCCAGACATCAGCGGGGTTCCAGTGGGAGGGGACGGTCACGTGTCTGCCTGGGGCCGGAGGCGGCGCAAGCAGGGTTTCCGGGTCCGATGCCAGGGCGGTCCCGGGCGGCCTGCCGGGCAGATGAACGCCGGGCATGCCCTCGGGCGATCGGCTCTGGGCCAGGGAGTCCAGGATCCCGCAAAAGGCCCGTTCCCCCTCGCCGGCGACTCCCATGTCGGCTCCGGTATAATCCAGCAGGGCCTGGGGGAACATGCTGTATCCCGCGCCGCCCAGAACCAGCACGGCATTCGTGTTCCGCCTGCAGGCCGCGACGGCCAGCCGGACGGGTTCCACCAGGAACCTCGGATTCTCCCTGCACTGGTCGTCGATGTTCCGGGCCGACAGACCCACCACCTCGGGACCGAAATCCTCCACGGCGTCGGATACGCGGGCTTCCACGGCGTCTTCGCCCACGATGACGGACCTTACCTCGTGCCCGTGTTTTTCCGCGGCCGAGGCCACGCAGGCCATGCCCAGGGGAAGGACCGGCATGTTCACTCCCTCGGTGGCCACATACAGCATCAGCACCTTCATGCAGACCCCCCTTCGATGTTCATGCAAAGGATAACCGCTGGCGGATTTCCATGCAATGGGGAAGATGGACCTGTCTTTTCGCCACCCACGGGTCTTTCGGTTGCTTGCAAACCGGTCGATGCTGTTTTTTGGAAAAAAGATTGAAGAAAAAATGGTATTATTCTATATTGCGAACCGGGAGATGAAAGTATGGGCGACGCATCCTGGAAACACTTCGGCGGAGGATGTGGTGCCGCTGAAGGCCAGGTGACGGGAATGGGGAGTGCGAATGGATATCGAGGAGTATGTTCACGGAATGATGATGGACTGCACATACGAGCTGGACTGGGAACGGCTCTCCCATTCGACAAGCCTTTCCGGGGCCCTTGACCGGGTTGACGCGGACCTGCTGGCATCCTCCCTGGAAGAGCCGCGCCATTTCTGCATTTACATATGGGGGGAAAACCCCTGCGGCCTGCTGGAAAGGGCCGCCCGGATCATTCACGACGAGGATGGGCGGATCCTGGCCGGGATGAAGCCCGACTGGAACCTGTCGGTGATCCTCTACATGTTCAAGGTCGTCTTTGCCGGGCGCGCCCTGATTTCCGACAGCCTGTGGCAGAGAATGCGCAGACGGATCGGCGATTCGGACCAGAGCTGGTCCGATCCCCTGGTCCGATCCTGGGCCGCGACTGCGAGGCACACGGGGACCGGAGCTTCGCCGGAGGTGCGGGTGGTCGCCGGCCGTGGAAAAGGCCATTTCACCACCCATTTCGAGATTCCCGGGGAGGCCACGGTCCTCGCCAGGATCGCCCGCGCCCTCGACTCGGCACACATGGATCCTGTGGAGGGTTACTTTGCGCAACGGTCGGGCAGGTATCACGCCATGTTTTCCGTGGAGGCCCGGGACGAGCGGTTCAGCCGGGCCGACTCCAGGGAGGTCTGCCGCGTCCTGGCCGACCTGGTGTTGAACGAGGGCGTTTGACCGGGTGCTATTTTCCTCCTTTCCTGAAGGCTGCGCCCACTATTGATCGCGCTTCCTCCTGGATTCCGTCCAGGTGGTCCTTTCCGAGGAAGCTCTCGGCGTAAATCTTGTAAACGTCTTCCGTGCCCGACGGACGGGCGGCGAACCAACCGTTTTCGGTGACCACCTTGAGTCCCCCGATGGGCGCGTCGTTGCCCGGGGCCCTGGTAAGCCTTGCCAGAATGGGCTCTCCGGCCAGTTCCTTTGCTTCCACCATGTCCGGGCTGAGGTTTTTGAGAATGGCTTTCTGCTCCCGGCTGGCGGGAGCGTCTATCCGCTGGTACACCGGACTTCCCAGTTCCTGTTCCAGTTCATGGTACAGTACGGAGGGATCCTTGCCGGTCACCGCCGTGATCTCGGCGGCGAGGAGGTCCATGGCAATTCCATCCTTGTCCGTCGTCCAGACGGAACCGTCGGTGCGCAAAAAGGATGCTCCGGCGCTCTCCTCACCCCCAAATCCCAACGTTCCTCCGATCAGTCCGTCCACGAACCACTTGAATCCCACTGGTACTTCATACAGCTTGCGGCCCGTCCTTACGGCGACCCGGTCGATCATGGAACTGGACACCAGGGTCTTGCCGACGGCCACGTCGGGCGACCATCGTGGCCGGTGGGCGAACAGATAGTTCACGGCCACGGCCAGGAAGTGGTTGGGATTCATCAATCCACCGCTTTTGGTTACAATTCCGTGGCGGTCGTAGTCGGGGTCGTTTCCGAAGGCGATGTCGAAGCGGTCCTTGAGTCCGATGAGGCCGGCCATCGCGTAGGGAGATGAGCAATCCATCCGGATCCTGCCGTCCTTGTCAACGTACATGAACGAAAAGGAGGGGTCCACCTTGTCGTTCACCACCTCGATGTCCAGGCCGTACGTTTTCGCAATGGGTTCCCAGTAGGCCACCCCCGATCCGCCCATGGGGTCCACGCCGATCTTGAGGCCGGCGTCCGCGATCGCGCCAAGGTCCACTATGTTGGCCAGGTCCGCCACGTAAGGGCCGATGTAGTCGTGCTCCCGGACGCTGTCGGACTTCCTGGCCCGTTCGTAGGGTATGCGTGACACGTTGTCGAGTCCCGCGGCGAGCAGTTCGTTGGCCCTGTCCTGTATCCATCCCGTGGCCTCGGCGCTGGCCGGTCCGCCCTCCGGAGGGTTGTACTTGAATCCTCCGTCCTCCGGTGGATTGTGAGAAGGGGTTATCACCACCCCGTCGGCCAGGCCTGATTCCCGGCCCCTGTTGTGGGTGAGAATGGCATGGGAGATCACCGGGGTGGGAGTGTACTCCATGTCCCTGGAGACCATGGTGTGCACGCCGTTTCCCGCAAACACCTCCACCGCGGTCATGAAGGCGGGTTCGGACAGCGCATGGGTGTCCATGCCCACGAACAGGGGCCCGGTATACCCCCGGCCGCGCCGGTATTCGCATACGGCCTGGGCCGCGGCCAGGATATGGTCTTCGTTGAAGCTCCTGCTGAAAGACGATCCCCGGTGCCCCGAGGTGCCGAAGGACACGGCCTCGGCAGGGTTTTCCGGATCAGGGGCAAGCGTGTAATAGGACGCGACGAGGCGGGGGACATTCACCAGAATTTCGTTGGGCGCGAGCCTGCCAGCCAGTTCATGGACTCCCATGTGAACCTCCGTGTTGTATCCGTGACGATTCGCTCAAGGGGGGCGACGGGGTAAGGTTTTGCCGGACGGGCCGTCGGCGGGCGCCGGCCGGAGGGGGCGGATTCCGTACGCGGGGGAGGCGCGACGCCGTCCATTTCAATAAAACAACAACGATTCAGGGAAAGTCAAGGCCGGGAAGGCCGAACCTGCCTGTCCGCGATTTCCCACAGCCACCGCGCCGTCTTTTCCACGATGTCGGTGACAACCTCCTCAAACCCGGTGTCCGCGCTTTTGGGCAGTTTGAAGCCGTGGTCGCCGCCTTCCACCGTGTGGAGGCGCACGGGGACGTCTATCCCGGCGATGATACCGCGCAGCACCTCGATGTCGCACAGTGGGTCGCGCGTCCCTGCGAAAAACAGCATCGGACACTTGATCGAATACAGGTGGTCGGCCCTGGGACAGTCCTTTTTGCCCGGGGCGTGCAGGGGGTAGCCGAAGAACACCAGCCCCGCCGGCGACATCCTTCCGGAACCCGCCAGTTGCGCGGCCACCCTTCCTCCCATGGACTTGCCGCCCGCCACCAGGCGCTCCGGAGGTACGCCCGTATTGGCCGAGGCGTACTGGAAGACCCCGAGCCAGGCAGCCTCCAGGACCTTTTGCGCGTCCGGGGATTTTCGGCCAGCCTCCCTGTAAGGGAAATTGAAGGGCAGGGCGGCGTGGCCCCTTTCCGCCAGTCCGCCGGAGACGCCGACGATCAGCGGGTTGTCCATGGAGTTGTTGGCGCCATGGGCAATGGGTATCACGCAGCCCCCGGTACCTGGAAAATCCTCGGATGCATACAGTTGCGCGCGGGTGGAACCCGTTTCCCGGCCGGCCATGGCAATCCCTTTCCTGAATGCGGGGGCTCACGCCTCCGTCCACGTAAAAAGGCCGGGCGAAGTACTGCCTTCGCCCGGCCCGTGTTCACGTACTCCATCCCGCGATGGTTATTCAAGGCCCATGTGTTCCAGGAGGTCCTGGTTGATGGCTCCGGTGGCCGGCAGTCCGTTGGCCCTCTGGTACATGAGGATGCCGTTGTAGGTTCCCGGTCCGGGAATGCCGTCGATGGCCAGCTTGTAATAGCCCAGCGAACGCAGCACCCGTTGCACGTCCTTGATCTGCTTCACCCGTTTTTCCCAGGAAGTCAGTTTCCTGGGCTCCGGCTTCGGCTCAGGAGCGATCTGCTCAGGCTCGGGTTGCGATGCTTCAGGCTCCGCCACCTCCACCGGTTCCGGCTCGGACCGCGGTTCCGGCTCGGGTGTCGGGGTTGACGGCGGAACCGCGGGTTTGGCCGGTTCCCTGCCGGCAACCGCCACTCCCGTGATTTCCGAAACGGGGACGCCGCGGTAATCGGCCAGAAAACGCCCCAGCTCCATGAGAAGCTCGCGCGGATACAGCTCGCCGGAAAGGTCGTCGTAAACCGTCATGGCCCGTTCGCGGATCTCCTGCCTGTTCTCCTCGGTCAGCTCCACGGGCTGGACACCGTATCCGATCATGGCCTCCAGCGACTTCTCGTTGTCTCTTCGCGTGGCCTCCGAAAACATCTCCTGCACGTCCGCCCGTTTTTCCCACAGCTTCCTCTGATACTGCCTCGGAAGCTGATTCCACGCGTCCATGGTCACGATGATGATGGCGGGCGCGTAGCGTATCTTGATGGTATTCACGTACCGGGACACGGCGAACATCTGGCTGCCCACCTGGAAAAGCGCGGGACCGATGTTGGAGTCGATCGTCCCTTCCCGCATGGCCGTGGGCACCTTGGTGGGGTCCATGGGGATGGGGTCCGCGCCCAGTGCCTTGAGCATGGCCTCTTCCTGCGGACCGTACCACGTCTGGAACTTGGCCTTGCGGAAGTCGGCCAGGTTGTCGAACCGCCACTTGGTGGAGTAGATCTGGTCAAAGTCCTGATCTATCCAAAGAACCAGCTTGTACCCGTTTTGTTCAAAGAAATATTCGAACGTGGTGAACATCTTGTCCTTGATGTAGTCCACTTCCTTGTAGTTTTTGAACAGAAAGGGCAGGCCAACCACGCTGAATTCGGGACAGGCCAGATTCGCGCCGCGACCGGTGAGGCCCGCACCCTGCAACTGCCCGATCCTCATTTTCTCCAGGTAGTCCTCGTCCGTACCCATGATGCCGCCGAAGTAGACCTTTAGACGGAGCACGTCGTTGGTGGTCTCCTCGAACCAGGGAACGACCATGTTGTTTACCTGGTTGGCCCAGCCCATTCCCTTGGGCGCGAGGGACGCGATCTTCCAGAGGACGACGTCCTCGGCCTCCGCCGGCGTGGGGGAAGACACGAGACAGGCGGCCATGACGGCCAGGACCGCCGCTACGACAAAGTACTTTTTGCGCATAGGGTATTTCCTCCTTGATTCGGGAAGGCACTCTTCTTGTTGGAAATGGACATCCGCCCTCCAGTGGGGTGGCCCGGTACTCCCCGTGTCGGGCTAATTATGCAATCTCTTTACATATAACAAAAACATTACGGAGGTAAAAGCAAAATCGAAACCGGCGCGGTTGAAAAATGCGTCCCCTGTTCGACGAAACCGCCTTCAGGCCACAACAGTCCGGCCGTGCCGGCAGCCGCTTCGGGTTACAGGATCACCCGCCTGGATATGGAGCGGACGATCTCTTCGGGGTCGTCCATCACCTCGATGATGTCCATGTCCTGGGGGGATATCCGCCCGGGATCAAGGAGTTTCTCCCGGATCCAGTCCACCATGCCGCCCCAGTACTCGGTATCCACCATGAAAACGGGAAAGGGGCGTATGCGCTTGGTCTGGATGAGCGTCACCGCCTCGAACAGTTCGTCCAGGGTCCCGAAGCCTCCGGGCAGGACGATGTAGGCCTGGGAGTATTTGACGAACATGACCTTGCGGATGAAAAAATACTTGAAATCCAGTTGCAGGTTGGCGAATGGATTGGGCTCCTGCTCGAAGGGCAGCCTGATGTTCAACCCCACCGAGGTGCCCTTGGCCTTTCTAGCCCCCTTGTTGGCGGCCTCCATGATGCCGCCCCCGCCTCCCGTGACCACGGCGAATCCGGCCTCCACCAGTTTCTCCCCGATCGTCTCGGCCAGCGTGTAATAAGGATCTCCGGGGGCCGTACGGGCGGAACCGAAGATGCTCACCGCCGGGCCCACGTCGTGCATGGTCTCCACGGAGTCCACGAACTCGCCCATGATGCGGAACAACCGCCATGCCTCGTCATGCCGGAAGTCGTCGATGATGTACTGCTTTTCCATTCATACGCTCCTTGTTCCCCGGATTTGTGGACATGACAGCCTGTTGAAAAACGCGATCCGCGCAGTACGCGCCTCATTCCTCGTCGGTACGACGTACTCTATGTACACCTTACTCCTCGAAATTCCCGCGCCTTGCATCTCCTTGTTTTTGACCAGGCTGCCAATCCCGAGTTTTTCAACGGTCAGATAACGTCAGAATCGGCGACAAATGCTTACCACAACCTTTTGAGGCTGTACAACAAAACGGACTGCCCTGAGCGGCGGGAAAGGCCGGCCCCGTGAATCGGACGAGCGGTCGCGGCGTTTTTCCCGACCCGGGGGGCGCCCGTCCGGGAAAGGCGTCCTGACTCTGATTTTTGATGGTCCGGCGAATTTTTTTGAAGAAGTGTTTGCGTTGTGTGTCTGATTCTGGTATTCACGGCAACTTCCCCGGGCCAAGGACGCCGGGGAGCGTGGAGGGGCCTTGCCGGCGCGGCGGTGGAGGCGCTTTTTTTATTTGACATCGGGTTTGCGATGCGCTAAATACTGGTGTTTCTAAAAACGACGACAGGAGTGGAGCACCGTGAAAAAATACACATACGCTGCAAGGCCCCAGGACAACGAACACAAGTGGTTCGTCATCGACGCCAGCGACCTGGTGTTGGGACGCCTGGCCTCCGAGGTCGCGTCCCGGCTTCGTGGCAAGCACAGCCCCTTGTTCACTCCCCATGAGGACATGGGCGACTGGATCATCGTGGTCAACGCGGAAAAGGTCAGGCTGACGGGCCGCAAGTGGGACCAGAAGAACTACTACCGCCACTCCGGTTATACCGGCGGCATCAAGTCCATCAACGCAAAGACCCTTCTGGCAAAAAAGCCCGAGGATCTTGTGCGGTTCGCCGTCCGGGGCATGCTGCCCAAGAACCGCCTGGGCCGCAAGCTCAACAAGAAACTCAAGGTGTATGCCGGGCCGGACCATCCTCATGAGGCCCAGCAGCCTGAAGTTCTCGAAATAGCCAAGTAAACAGGAGATCGCATGAGCACCGAAGACGTCTTCTACGCCACGGGCAAGCGCAAGACCTCCATCGCCCGCACATGGGTTCGCCCGGGTAACGGCAACGTCACCGTGAACGGTCGCGCGCTGGATGAATACTTCACCACGGAACGGGCCAAGAAGGTAGCCACCCAGGCACTGACCCTGACCGACCTCTTCGAGAAGCTGGACGTACGCGCCACAGTGAAGGGCGGCGGCCTTACCGGCCAGGCCGGGGCGTTGCGCCATGGCATCACCAAGGCCCTTCTGGAGTACGATCCGGAACTGCGCATAACCTTGAAGAAGGCCGGTTTCATCACCCGGGATCCCCGAGTCAAGGAGCGCAAGAAGTACGGTCAGCGGGGCGCGCGCGCACGCTTCCAGTTCTCCAAGCGGTAAAACCCGGCATAATCGGATTTGCCCGGGGAGGGGGCGTCTAAAACGCCCTTTCCCCTTTTTTTATTGGGTCGAGCGGCATGGGAAACACCTCGCGGCATGGTCGGGCGGGGCGTATGTTCCCGCATGGGAGGCTCATGGCACGACAAGGGGACAGGATTCGCGCGGCGGTAGCAGGCGCCACGGGCTATGCCGGAGCCGAACTGGTCCGGCTTCTGTGGGGTCATGAAAACGTGGAGCTGGCGGCCGTAACCTCCCGCCAGTACGCGGGAACGCCGCTGGCCGCGGTGTATCCGGCCCTTGCCAGCGTGGTGCCCCTGGTCTGCCGGGAGATGGACACCGCGGCCCTGTGCCGGGATGTGGACGTCGTGTTCACGGCGCTGCCCCACAAGCTGCCCATGTCGCTGGTTCCGGAATTCCTGCAAGCCGGGGTACGGGTGGTGGACCTTTCCGCGGACTTTCGTTTCCGCAACGTGGCGGCGTATGAAAGCGCCTACCAGCCTCACGCGGCCCCCGAGATTTCCCGGAACGCGGTCTACGGACTTTGCGAGATATACCGGGACATGATCCCCGAAGCGGACGTCGTGGGCAATCCGGGTTGCTACCCCACAAGCGCGCTCCTGCCGCTGGTGCCCTTTGTGGAAAAGGGCCTGCTGGACACCGGAACCATAGTGATCGATTCCAAATCAGGGGTCAGCGGGGCGGGCAGGGCGCTTTCCCTCACCACCCATTTCTGCGAGGTCACCGAAGGGTTCATGGCCTACAAGGTGGCCGGTCATCGCCACTGCCCGGAAATGGAGGAGGTCCTGTCGCTCCGGGCCGGACACGAGGTCAGGGTCAGTTTCGTGCCCCATCTCGTACCCATGAGCCGGGGCATGCTCACCACCTCCTACTCGTCGCTGTCCGGTGAAATGGATACCGTGGCCGCCCAAAGGCTGCTGGCCGATTATTACGCCGACTCCCCGTTCGTGCGGGTGCATGACCACGGGGTGTATCCCAACACCCGGCATGTCCGCGGAACCAACTACTGCGACATCGGTGTCCAGGTGGACAGCCATACCGGGCGGCTCGTGCTTGTTTCGGTGATAGACAACCTGGGCAAGGGCGCGGCTGGCCAGGCCGTGCAGAACATGAACATCATGTTCGGTCTGGACGAAACCGCCGGACTGGCCTCGGTGCCGTACCCCGTCTGATATCGGATCGCGCCTTTCGACGTGCTGCCAAAAGGTCCATCCAATCCGTGCAGGATTTGAAGCCACTCCCTGTCTCCTTTTTCACGCACCGTTAACAGCCTGTTGAAAAACGCGATCTGCGGCGTTGCGCTTCATTTCTCGTCAGTGCGGCGTACCATAAGTACGCCTTATTCCTCGAAATTCGCACGCCTTGCATCTCATCGTTTTTGAACAGGCTGTAAATCCCTAGTTTTTCAACGGGCTGTTGACATCGTTGCGGCACACAGGCGGATGCCCGCCGCGTAATCACCGTGTCTCGGTACCCGTTCGGAATGAACCTGAATCAGAGAGCGGTCCCGGCAGGCGTGGACGCAAGGAAGGGTCAGCTGGTATCCTCGTCCCGGTCCAGCACGGAGCGAATGGTCCGGGACAACTCGACCACGGTAAAGGGTTTCTGAATGAAGGCGTTGCATCCCTTTTTCATGATCTCGGAGGCCTCGCCGTTGATGCTGTAGCCGCTGGACAGGATGGTCCGGATCGCGGGGTTGATCTTCAGCAGTCTTTCGTATGTCTCGCTGCCTCCCATTCCCGGCATGACCATGTCCAGGATTACCAGGTCCGCGGAGGAGTTGGCGGAATAGGCTTCAATGGCCTCCTGGCCGCTCCGGGCCGTTTGCACGGTGTAGCCGAGACTTTCCAGCATCTCGCCGGCCACGCGCAGGACCTGGGGCTCGTCGTCCACCAGGAGGACGGTCTCCGTGCCCTTTACCACCGTCTCCTCGCGGGCTTGGCTCTCGGCGGGCTCCCAGGTACCCTTTATGGCGGGAAGGTAGATTGTGAAGGTGGTGCCTTTGCCCACCTCGCTGTACACGTTGATGAATCCGTCGTGGTTTTTGACGATCCCATAGACCGAGGCAAGACCCATGCCGGTTCCCTTGCCCATCTGCCGGGTGGTGAAAAAGGGCTCGAAAATCCGTTGCCTCGTGCTTTCGTCCATGCCCACGCCAGTGTCCGTGACGGTAAGCCGCACATACCGCCCGGGTTCCACATGGTAAGGAGCCAGGTAGCTTTTGTCGATGACGAGGTTCTCGGTGCGGATGTAGATTTCCCCGCCTCCGGGCATGGCCTGCCAGGCATTGATGCACAGGTTGAGCAGCACCTGCTCTATCTGGCCCCGGTCCGCCTCCACGGTCCAGAGATCCTGGGCGGTCTGCTGGTGCAGGACAACCTCCTTGCGGGTCCTGCCGAACATCCTGCAGTGCTCGGCCACCACCTCGTTGAGATTCATGGGTTTGACCTCGTACTTGCCGCCCCGCGCGAAACCCAGAAGTTGTTTGGTCAGGCTGGCGCCGCTTTGAACGCACTGCTCGATGGCGGCGACTCTCTCGTAGTGGGCATGCCCGGGATCGGCCTCCAGCATCATGATGGAGACGTGGCCCTGGATGCTCATGAGAAGGTTGTTCACGTCATGGGCGATCCCGCCGGCCAGTGTCCCGATGGCCCTCATCTTCTCGCCCTGGTTGATCTGCATCTCCAGATGCTTTTGCGCCGAAATGTCCCTCAGGTTCACGATGGTGCCCTGGGGACGCCCCTCCTGGTCACGGTAAATCGCTCCGGAAACGGACACCTGGATCACGCGTCCATCCTTTGTGTAGCGGGCGGATTCAACGTTGGAGAAGGTTTCCCCGGCGATCACCTTGTCGATCATCTCGCGGGTTTCCGGCCAGCTGGACTGGGGAACGAAGTCGTTCATCTTCCGTCCTATGCGTTCGGTGAGGCTCCAGCCGAAGGTTTTGGTGAAAGCGGGGTTGAAGTAGGTGACCCTTCCTTCCATGTCGTAGACCACCACGGGATCCGGGTTGTTTTCCAGGAGCACGTAGTATTTTTCCTTGCTCTCGTGCAGGGACCGGTCAGCCTGCCTTCGCATGTCGATTTCCGCCTGGAGCGTGGAAGTGCGCTCCGCGATCTGATCGGCCATTCGGTTTACGCCCTGGATTATGCGGTTCACATCCGCTTCCGGCACCTCGGTGAGATGATGCCGGTAGTCTCCCCCGGCAATTTTGGTGATGCCCCGTTCAAGGTCGTCAAGTGGATTCCGGAGCATTTTGCGAAGGACAATGTTGGTGACCAGGATCATGGCAAGGACCACCAGGATCGCGGTGACGGTGGTTAAAAGGATGATTCTCCGTCGTGTCTGGACAACTCCCTGCCCGGAATAGAGAATCTGGAGGGCTCCGATCCTGAAGGTGCGGGGGCCGGAAGGCAGTTGGCCGGTGTAGAAGATCTCCCGGTGTTCCGTGAAGGTTACCGGTCCCGGAGCGGGGTCCCCCGCGGTATAAATCAGTTCACCGTTCTCGTCGGCCACGGTTATGGCCTGGATGGCGTCGATTTTTAGGGATGCCTCGACAATGTAGTGGATGGTTTCCTGGTCCAGGTTCCATACGGGCATGGCCAGGGTCTCGGCCAGGCTGTTCGAAATTTCCCCGGCCTTTTTATGCAGTTCGGCCTTGCGGGTCTGGGAGAAGTGATAGTAGCTCAGCCCGCCGATCACCCCGACGATGAGGCACAGGATCAGAGAGAGGACAACGACCAGTTCTTCGGTTATCGTCCTGTTTTTTCGCAAGATTGAAACCATGGCAACCCGGTCGGCCGAATTCGGGGGCGAGAGGGGAAATCGGTGCGGTCGAGGGAGGTCGGAACGACTCCCGGCCCCGGATGAATTGTGGGTCCATATTCAAAAAGATAGCACAGGTTTATGTGTCGTGTAAACCAGGACCCGGGGCAGTTGCCGATTCCCCGAAAATGGAGCGAATGTCGTCGCCGGGCGGCAAGCTACGGAGTCTTGAGTTCCAGGTGACGACGACGGGAAAAGTTCAATATCTCAGGTACTTCACCAAAGAATTCCTGAAGGAGGGCGTCCATCAGTCCGGTGCTTAGGGCCTTTTCCAGGGCTGCTTCCAGGACGCCGGCGTATTTCTTTCCTGAATCGCTCAAATAGAAATGGAAGTCGCGATCATAACTCAAAATGAGATTGCGCTCCACGACGAGGTCCGGGTGCTGGCGGGCTTCAAGGACAATCTCGTTCGCGCCGCGGGGCATGTAATCCACGCCGCGGTCGGACATGGCCACCTGCCTGTACAGGACCCGCCATTCCCCGTCCCGTTCGATGAAGGGGAGGTCGTTGGCCTCCCATACCCTGGCGTCGTACCAACCCTTGCCGAATCCGGCCATCAGTCCCAGTTTTCGAAAGTCGCCAAGGCTGGTGACATGGTTATAGACGGATTGGCTGCCACGCGGGATGAACAGTATCCGCATGCTGATGAGGCCTTTGGTGAGTGGCTGGTCGATCCTTGTGAATCTGGAATCCCGTTCGTGGGTACGCAGAAGCCATATCAGGGACAGCTCCCCCCTTTCCATCATGGAGACGGCCCGGCGCTGGGGGAGATGGGGAGCCAGTATCCTGAGTACGGGTCTGTAACCTATCGACTCCATGGACTGTCTCAGCAGTTCGTGATAGTAGCGGTGGCTGCCGTCACCGTATGTGGGTACGGTGAGGGTTACGGCGGCCTGGTCCCGGGCCGCGGCCATCGATGGCGCCAGGACGAACGCCGCCATGAGCGCCAGACAGGCGAACATGGCGCGGGGCCTTATTGTCGTTGGTACGAGCACTTGCGCTACCCCGCGAAATCTGGTGGTGGAAGATGAACCGGACGGTGCGGAGCACGCCGGGGGCCGGATACCCGCACGTACTTCGTTCTCATTGATTATAACATGCCTGTCCGTTCAATGAAAGTTCGGAAATCAAAAGGAAAGGCAGCCTGTACACCGGAGCGGACCCATCCACGGTCACCCCCGGTCGCGCCCGCGGGCAACGGAGTTCTTTCCGAGAACGGCGAACCCTGTGGCAGCCAGGAGCAGCAGGATGGCCACCAGGGGCGCCCAGTCACCGAATCTGGTGTAGGTGCTGGGTGTCCGCAGAACGGCGTACCGGTGCCGCACGGTTTCCCTGGTGAACAGTCCGGACCGGGCGAGCACCGCGCCGGTGGGTGAAATGACGGCGGAAAAACCGCTGTTCGAGGTCCTTAGCATGTATCGACGGTTTTCGATGGCGCGGAATCGCACCGCGTTCAGGTGCGCGTGAGGCATGGAAGTTCTGCCGAACCAGGAATCGTTGCTGATGTTGACCAGGACGCCGGCCCCGTTGGAGACGGACCTCCGTACATAATTGGGGTATACGCCCTCAAAGCAGATGGACAGCCCGTAGGTGCCGTGGGAGGTAGTCACGGCGGATGGAGCGTCCCCCGGGTCGAAACGGTCCGGCGCCGTGTAGAAGTCACCCAGGAAATCGAAGAACAGCGGTGTTTCGGAATAGGGCAGCAGGATGTTCTTGTCGTACCGGGAAACGCTTCCCTGGCCGGTGACCACGTAGGCCGAGTTGAACGTCCTGTCCCCCTTTTTGCGAACCGCCCCCGCGATCAGCACGGAATCGTCGCTGACAAAACCCGCCAGCCTGGCGAACAGCGTTCGGTTCACCTCCCCGGGTTGGTTGAGTACGGTTTCCGCCCACACGACGGTGCATCCTCCGGGAGCTGGCGCGCAATCGCTCATTTCCATGTAGGTGCGCAGGCGGTGCGAGAAGCCCATGCCGCTCCAGCGTTCCTTCAGGCTGTGGCTGGCCTGGACAAGTGTGGCGGCCTTTTCGTCCGCCGTTCCCTTTTTCGCGGCCATGAGAGCTTCCACCCGGCTGGTGGCATGAAGCCCGTACACGGCGGGTCCCGCGATGAAGATAATGGCCAGCGTAACCGCCACTCCGGGCCGGGACCGCGTCGCCATGAGCAGGCAGCCGTTGGCGGCCACCAGGGTGAAGGACACGCCCCAGACTCCGGCGACGTCCGCCGCCTGGGTGTACAGCGAAAAGGGGGCCGCCAGGTAACCGGCCATGCCCCACGGTATCATCACGGGGACCAGGGTGGTCACGTACTCGGCCAGTATCCACAGGCTGGGAACCACCAGGGCGAAAAAGACCGCCGAGTCCTGGCGCAGGGCACGGAATGCGGCTCCGAACGCGGCGAACAGCAACCCATAGGGGAGCACCCCGCACAGCAGCATGAACGCCACTCCAATCCACGGTGGCTTGCCATAATGGTCCACGGTGGCCGTGTACAGCCAGTGCGCCAGCAGTGTGAACAGGACGCCACCGAACACAAAACCCGCGAATGCGGCGCCGCGGATCTTCCCGGCATGGTACATGGAGTGGAAAAGCGGGACCAGCGCCACAAATGCCAGGGGCCACAGAGAAAGGGTGGGGGCGGCCGCCGCAAACAATCCGGCGGACAGCATGGGCATCAAAAGCCGGGTGTACCTGTCATCGGGGGAAGGGGTGTTCATGGCTGCTCCTGCGCGGAAAGTGGAGGCCGCTAACAGCATGTCACTAACTATCCGAAACATTAGCAGAAGTTGTCGCGCCGCACAACATCCGAAAATGTTGCCATGGGAAAATGGTCCGAGCCGCGACACGGTTTTTATGAATGGAACCGGCATTGTCCTGGACGTGCGGGTTCGGCCGGCATGGGCGGAGCGAATGGTGCAAAATTGTAAGGATTGTGTGGAGTTAAGTTAAATTTTGCGTTATAGTGGGTAGGAATGTTTTCCGAAAGTCCGACGTTCTGTCCCATTGTTCGGATAAGTAATTGATTTAATTTGGTTATTTTAGGTTGTCAATGCATGGGTCCTCCTGGCCCCGCAGTCGATCGGAGCATGTTTCATGGCGAAATCCGCGGCATCGGCCCCAACCCCTCAGGCTGACTGGAAACGTTATCAGCAGAAGGCCCGTGAATTGAAGGCCGCCGGTGATCCGCGTTGGGAGACAGTAGCCCGGAAGGCCCGAGAACTAAAGGCCGCGGCGGAAGGCGGCGCCGGATCCGTGAAATCGACGGGCAAGGCGCCGTCCGGAGACGCCCCCGCCCCGGTAGCGAACTGGCGGGCCTATCTGAAAAAGGCCCGGGAACTGAAGGCCGTCGATGATCCCCGCTGGGAGATCGCGGCCCGGAAAGCCCGGGAATTGAAGGCCGCGGCGGAAGGCGGCGCCGGATCCGTGAAATCGACGGGCAAGGCGCCGTCCGGAGACGCCCCCGCCCCGGTAGCGAACTGGCGGGTTTATCTGAAAAAAGCCCGTGAATTGAAGGCCGCTGGCGATCCCCGTTGGGAGGCGTTCGCAAGGAAAGCGAAGCAGTTGAAGGCCTCCGGAGCGGAATCCAGGCCCGTGCCGGTTTCCGGGGAACCCGTGTCCGGGGACGCTGCTCCGGCCTGGCGGGACCAGCTCACGAGAGCCAGGGAATTGAAGGCTGCCGGGGATCCTGGCTGGCAGGCCGAAGCCGGAAAGGCCCGGGAGATGAAGAACGCCGCCGGGCAGACCCCGGCCGGCTCGGACGAGGCCGTGAATGACCCCGAGGCCCTGCGCAGGGCCAGGGAGGATGCCGAGGCCACCGAGGCGGCCCGCAGGGCCATGTCCGGACCGGACCTGGAGGCGCTCGCCACCGATTCCGGTTTGGGGAGGGGCAAAAGGAAACGTAAAATTCCCAAGGGTCCAATAGGGTGGGCCGTCCGCTTCGTCCTGCTCTTCAACCGGGCGGCCCAGGCGGTTTACCTGAAGCTCACGGCCCCCCTGGTCGTGCTGCGGGACAACATCCAGGACTGGCGCAAGGCCAGGGCTGAAAAACGTTTTCAGCGCGAGCTGGCGCTCGAGCCCGTACGCAAGGAAAAACTTCGCAGGAAAATGGAGAAGAAGCTCGCGAAGGAACCCATGCGCCAGAAAAGACGGGAGCAGATGAAACGGCTGCGTGGCTTCCTCTTCGGATTCATCCCCTTGTTCAACAAGATGGTTGATCGCATGGTTCAAGGCGTCAAGGAGCCCCTGGACAGCTACTCCCGCAACAAGGAGGCCCGGGCCGCAGCCAAAAAGGAGGCCCGGGAGCAGCAGGCCCTGTCCATGCAGGAAAAGGAAAGGGAGAAGAATCGGGAAAAAGTCAGGCGCAGGATGGAAAAGCGGGTGCGAAAATTCGAGCGTAAAAAACGCCGGAAGGAAACCATGCGACGGATTTTGGCGCCCATCCGTGCGGCGAACGAGAAGTTCGCGGACTTTTGGGCCTATACCGTGCGCATCCGAAGGATCATTTATCTTCTTGCCCTGATCGGGCTGGCCATCTATCACCGGGAGTGGGTCATGGCAAAGATGCAGGAGTACACCAGCATCCGACTGGCCGACCTTGTCAAGTAAGGCGTCGCCGGTTTTGTTCCTTGACTGGCAGGTTCAAACATGGTTTTCCTGATGTCTGGCCGACGAGGCGCCGTCCGCGCAATTACTTCCCCCGCAATTTCAGGGCTGATGGATTTTCCCTTCCGAGGGGAAAGCAAGGTCACGAGGATTCGTATGTCTGGAATCAATCGACGCGCATGGCTGATACATCTGGCTTTGGTATCCCTGCTGCTGTGGGGGGCGGCCCCGTTGGCGGCCGACACCGGCGCCGGAACCAAAGAAACGGTCCTTGGAAGAAACAGTGCCGGCAGTTCGCCGGATGTGTCGAGGGAGGTGCTGGAACAATACGGAGCGCGAACGGTGGACGAGGGCCTGCGGAGCATGGCTGGTTTGTGGACGGAGAGACCCGCGTCCCGAATGGTTTTGGAGCCGGCGTTTTCGCTTCGTGGCTGGGCCGGCACCGCCCGCACCCAGGTGTTGATGAACGGCCTTTCCGTCAATCAGCCCTACGACGGCTCCGTTGCCTGGAATCATTTCTCGCCGCTGGACCTGGACCGGATCAGCACCTCATATGCATCGGCCGCGGCCTCGACCCACGGGGGCAACGGGCTGGCTGGAGTCGTGCGCGTCCGGACGCCCGCGCCGAACGGCCTGGGGGCCGGCGCCCGTCTCGGCGTCGGGACGGACGACGCCTTCCGCTATGGATTCTATGCGCAGGACCGCGTAGTGACGGACCGACTGGGCGTTCGCGTGGCGTTTGACCGGCAGATGGAAAACGGTTACGAGGACGAACTGGTGGACCGGCCGGTGACGGCCGGAGCGGGCAATCTTCATGGCGGCGGGCCGGTGACGTGGAGGGACGGCTCCTTGCGCTGGGTTTGCGGAAATACGGGAGAACGCGGCGCTGACATGTGGAGCGCGAGCCTCGGAGCATCCTACGCGGTGGGCGAGGCCGGCGAGGTCGGGGTCCGTCTGGTGCGTTCGCGCCATGAGACGTTTTTGGATTATCCCGAAACCTACCTGCGCAACGGCAACGGAAGCCCTGCATTTTCCGGAACCGCGCGTGTTTACGGCGTACGGGGCGCACCGGTGGCGCCTTCGAACTACCTGGCCGGGATTTCCGAGGAGGAATGGACCAACCCTTCCGCGTATTACAGGCAGGATCTGGGTCAGATGAAGTTGGACGCCCGCGCCGACTGGCAGCTTTTTGAACAATGGAAGGGCGAGCCCCTTGCCGTGCCGGCCAGTGGCTTCTATGGCACGGCCCCGGGGGTGCTCACGCGGACCAGGTCCGACAGGTGGCAGGGCGTCCTGGACCTCGAGTTTCCGTTTTCCCTGGGCGGGCGCGAGCATTCCGCCGGGGTTGGCGGATACTACTCGTCCGTGGCGTATCACCAGGAGCGTCACCGCCTGGTCCTTTTCCGCGACCTGGACGACAGAATGGGCGACGCCCTTTCCGCGGTGGATGCGGAACAGGAGCAGTTCGAGGCCAGGTTGTGGGCCAAGGCCTCGCCCGTGGACCGGCTTGTGGTCGAGACATCGCTGCTGGGGGCCTGGTGGAATGTTTCAGGCGGTGCGGCCGGCGGGCCGTGGCTTCAGGAAACCTCCGCGGAGAACAGCGACCGGGCCGCCTCGGGCGCCTTCCAGGCCACCGTGGAGCTGTGGGACGACAAGACCTGGGTGGACGCCTCCGCCAGCCGGACCTTTCGCATGCCCACACTGGAAGAACTGTACCGGCAGGATACTGAGGGAGGCGTCACCATGCTGGGCACCCCACGGCTGGATCCGGAAACCGCCTGGACGTACGAGGCGGGCGTGACCCAGAACCTCTGGGAGTCCAGGATTCTACTGCGCGCTTCTGCCTTTGCCCAACGGGCTTCCGATTACATCGCCTACGTGGAAGCCATCCCCGGTTCCGGTGTATTCCGGGCAAGGAATGTCGGCGACGCCGACGTACATGGTTTCGAGGTGCGCGTCGAACTGGATCCGTGTCCCCATTTCAACCTGTGGGCGGGGTACTCCAGGGCGGAAACGGAACTGGACGGGTCGGTGATTCGTCCGGACATGGCCGGGGCCGCCTTCATGGACGCACCGGAGTCCATGTGGAAAATCGGCGGCAGGCTTGAATACTGGAAGGCCCGGCTCACCGCGCTGGGAGTGTGGGCGGGCAGGACCTGGGCCACCCCGGACAACACGGACGTCCTCGGCGCATACGGCGGGTACGGCAACCACTGGATATGGGACGCCCAACTGGCTTTCCTGCTGACGGACAGGAGTCGTGCAGCGATCACGGCCCACAACCTGTTCGACCAGGACTATTATCATCTCACCACGGCAGGGGCTGATCAAAAGATCCTGGGCGAGTTACGCTTCGACTGGTAGCCCGGATTGTTCACGAATCCCCATCCGGCCTGGTCCGTACACGCAAAAAGGCCGGCTGCGCCATTGCTGCGCCCCGGCCCTTGTCTGTCGTCGCCCCCACGTTCCGGCTATTTCGATTTCTTCCGGTTGGCCAGTGCGGCGCCTATGAAATTCCGGAACAGGGGATGGGGAACCATGGGCCGCGACTTGAATTCCGGGTGGAACTGGCATCCCAGAAACCAGGGATGGTCCTTGATCTCCACGATCTCCACCAATTCGCCGTCCGGCGACACCCCGGAGAATGCCAGGCCCGCCTCGGCCAGCCTTTCCCGGTACACGTTGTTGAACTCGTAGCGATGCCGGTGGCGCTCGGAAATGTTGGCTGATTCGTAGGCCGCACGGGCAAACGACCCTTTCTCCAGACGGCATGGATAGGCGCCCAGCCTCATGGTGCCGCCCTTTTCCGAATTCACGTCCCGGTATTCCATGCGATTCAGCCGCGCGTTGAACCACTCCTTCATCAAATAGATGACGGGATGCTCGCACTGGTCGTCGAACTCCGTGCTGTTGGCCCCGCTCAGGCCGGCCACGTCGCGGGCATACTCGATGACCGCTATCTGCATACCCAGGCAGATGCCGAAAAACGGGATCCTGTTCTCCCTCGCGTGCCGGACCGCGCAGATCTTTCCCTCCACGCCCCGGGAACCGAAGCCGCCCGGCACCAGCACGCCGTCCGCTCCGGCGAACAGCTCGGCGCAGTTGTCGTCCTTCACGTTCTCCGAATCCACGAAATGGAGGTTCACCCTGCAGTCGTTGGCGATGCCGCCGTGGGTCAGCGCCTCGTTCAGGCTCTTGTAGGACTCCTTCAGCTCCGTGTACTTGCCCACGATGGCGATGGTCACCTCGCCGGACGGATTCTTGATCCTGTCGACCAGTTCCTCCCAGGCTTCCAGACGGGGCGCCCTGGTCCATATGTGGAGAAGTTCCACCAGTTTCTGGTCAAGCCCTTCCCGGTGGAAGTTCAGGGGCACCTCGTAGATGCTCTCCACGTCCTTGGCGGTCACCACTTCGTCCACGCCCACGTTGCAGAACAGCGCGATCTTCGCCTTGATGTCCCGGGAAAGGTCCCTGTCCGTGCGGCAGATGAGTATGTTGGGCTGAATGCCTATGCTCCGCAGTTCCTTCACGCTGTGCTGGGTCGGCTTGGTCTTCACCTCGTCCGCCGTCTTGATGTAGGGAACCAGGGTGAGATGGATGTACAGGACGTTTTCCTTGCCGGCGTCCGTGCGCATCTGACGGATGGCTTCGAGGAAGGGGAGGCTTTCGATGTCGCCGATGGTGCCGCCGATTTCCACGATGACCACGTCGGCCTGGTCCTTGATGGACAGTATGCTGTTCTTGATTTCGTCGGTGATGTGGGGGATCACCTGGACGGTGCCGCCCAGGTACTTGCCCTGGCGCTCCTTGCTGATCACCGAATGGTATATCTTGCCGGTGGTGAAGTTGTTGTCGTGGCCGAGGCGCACGTTGGCGAAGCGTTCGTAGTGCCCGAGGTCCAGGTCGGTCTCCGCCCCGTCGTCGGTAACGAAGACCTCGCCGTGCTGGAACGGGTTCATGGTCCCCGGGTCCACGTTGATGTACGGGTCCAGCTTCTGAAAGGTGACACGCAGGCCCCGGCTCTCCAGCAGGGCTCCCATGGCAGCGGAGGCAAGGCCCTTGCCTAGAGAGGAAAGAACACCGCCTGTCACGAAGATGAACTTTGTGTCATACGCCATATGTGCGCTCCTTGGGCTGGTTCGGGCATACGTGGGCATTCGCCCGAAAGGCATGGTTGTCCCGGTTTTTCCAAAGGGGTTGCTCACGATTGCGAGTCCCGGAAGACGCCTGCCCGCCGGACCCGCCGCGGGTTCGGCCGGAGTTCGGGACGCACCAGACAAGTAGTACGAAGAAGCCACTGTGTCAACAGAAGGAAATTTGTCAACGGATGCCTGATTTACGATCCCGGGGGACGTTTTGTTTTTACGGTCCCGCACGTCGGTGGACGTTAGCCGGCGCTTTTGCCCGTTCAGCGGAGAAATCTCCCCACATCTGCTTCCGGGCGCTTGATGCCAACGCGAACGGTGAGGTTGCCGCCGAGGAGTTCATGCGCTTCTATCCGGAGAACGGCGAGAAGGTGTTTGCCGCCGCGGATAAAAACGGCGACGGTGTGCTGGTGCACGAGGAGTACCACGACCTTCTGGGCCACGGCTCCCTGGATGGCGGTGAAAAGCCGGAGGATGACACCGGGGAAGGGCGGACCGGCGCGGAAGCGACGAGCACCTGATCCGCTACCAGTCCGTTTAAAAACCTGGAATCCGCAGCCTGTTTATAAACGATGGGATGCGCAGATCGCGTTTTTCAACGGGCGGCTACACCATCCTGGTGCGCTGGTATTCCTTCTCGATATCGGCGAGGACGCCGTTTTCGCGAAAACTGAAGTACTGGTTGTCGCCGATGATGATGTGCTCGTGCACCTTGATGTCGATGGCAAGACAGGCCAGCATGATTTTGCGGGTGATGGCGATGTCCGCCCTCGACGGCTGGATGTCCCCGGAAGGGTGGTTGTGGGCGAGCAGCAGCGACGTGGCTCCCCGCTCCAGCGCGGCCTGCACCAGTTCCCGGGTGTACACGGCGGCCTCCCCCACGGTGCCGTCGAACAGGGTTTCCACCGCCAGAACCTGGTTGCTGTTGTTGAGGTAGACGACTGTGAAGCTCTCCTTCTTCTTGTCCCGGAATCGGTAAAACAGGTAGTCGAACAACTCGCGGGCGCTGCTGACGTGGTCCTTGCCCACCACCTTCTTTTCCAGGAAGCGCTGGCTCACGGCCTGGATGAGCTTGATGCCGAAGGCGTTTTTCGGGCCGATGCCCTTGACCTGCCGCAACTGTTCGCTTGTGGCCTCCAGCACGCCCTGGAGGCTGCCGAAACGGGCCAGGGCGTCCTTGGCCGCCTGTTTGCAGTCTCTGCGCGGCGTCCCCAGGGTGAGCAGCAGTTCGATGACCTCGTAGTCCAGGAAGCCGTCCAGGCCGGAGGTCAGGAAACGTTCGCGAAGCCGCTCCCTGTGCCCCTCGCCCTTGTGCTTTTCAGGCGCTTTTCCGCTTTCGGCATGATTGTTTTCAGACTCCGCCATGGCATGTTTGGCCTGTCCGGGTCCCGGGGTCCTACACCGGAGTGTCCCTCAATTCATCCTTTAGAGCCCGGGTCATGAGCGCCATGAGCGCCAGTCCGGGAGCCATGTCCTCGAAGAGCACCCGGTAGCACATCTCGGCGATGGGCATCTCCACGTTGATTTTCCTTGTCAGGTTGTACAGCGACCTTGCCGTCTGAACGCCTTCCGCCACCATGCGCATGCCGGCCAGGATGTCCTCCAGCTTATGGCCCTGGCCCATTTTCTTGCCCAGGCTGTAGTTCCTGGACAACTCCGCCGTGCAGGTGAGCACCAGGTCGCCCACTCCGGCAAGGCCCATGAATGTGCGCGGGTCCGCGCCCATGGCCGCGCCCAGCCGGTTGATCTCGGCAAGGCCGCGGGTGATGAGGGCGGCGCGGGTATTGGTGCCCATGCCCAGGCCCTCGGAAATGCCCGAGGCGATGGCGTGGACGTTTTTCACGGCCCCGGCAAGCTGCACTCCGACCATGTCGGGATTCATGTACACACGAAAGACCGGCGTTGCAAACGCGTACTGCACCGCCTTGGCCACTTCCTCGTTTCTGCCCGCCACGGTGACCAGGGTCGGCATCCCCATGGCCACCTCGCGGGCGAAACTGGGGCCGGAGATGGCGCAGATCCTGTCTTCGGGCACCTGTTCAACGACCTCGTCCAGCACTTCGGTCATGAGTTTGTGGGTGCCGGTTTCGATGCCCTTTGTGGCGGAAACCAGGATGGTGTCCGGGTCGATTTCCGGCGCCATCCGGGTTGCCGTTTCCCGCAGGACGTGGGAGGGGCACACTACCACCAGCATGTCCTTGTCCCGGGCCACCCTGGCAAGGTCCGTGGTGGGACGGAGGTTTTCGGACAGATTGACGCCGGGCAAAAACACCCGGTTTTCACCGGCTTCCGTTATCTGGTCGACAACTTCCTGCTCATACGCCCACAAATCCAGCGGGCAGCCCTTGTCTGCCAGCAGATTGGCTATGGCGGTGCCCCAACTGCCGGCTCCCACCACTCCGATCCTCACGTCGTGGTCGCTTCCCTGGTCTCCTCCGGTCATACGCGGTTCTCCATTCCCGAACGACGGCCCGCATTGTCGCGACCCCGACGGACATGTCCGCCGGTCGCATGGGTCGCGCCGCGAAGCGCCGCCGTCCCCGCCCATTGGCTCCGGACCCTATTCTTCCGGCTGTGTTTCGGCCGCGTCCTGATCGCCTTCCTGTTCCGGGTTCTCCCCGTTCTCGCCGTTTTCCTGCTCGGCCAGGGCCGCGGCGCCGATGATCTTTTCTCCCGGTTCCATGGACACGAGCTTGACGCCAAGGGTGTTCCTGCCGATCACGGAGATGTCGGACACGGGCATGCGGATGATCTTGCCGCTGTTGGTCATGACCATGAGGTCGTCCTCGTCGCTCACCGCCAGCAGGCTCACAACCAGGCCGTTGCGCTCGCCCGTGCGCATGGTGATGACACCCTGTCCGCCACGCTTTTGAAGCGGGTACTCGTCGATGGAGGTGCGTTTGCCGTAGCCGTTCTCCGTGCAGCTCAACAGCGTGGTGCCGTGGGTGATCACCTCCATGCCGATGATGCTGTCGCCGTCGGCCAGCCTCATGCCACGTACTCCCTGAGCAACCCGGCCCATGGCCCGCACGTCGGTTTCATGGAATCGAATGGACTTGCCGTACGCCGAGCCCAGAAAAACGTTCTGGGTGCCGTCGCTCAGGCGGGCACAGATCAGCTCGTCGCCGTCGGCGAGGTTCACGGCGATGATGCCGTTGGAACGCGGGTTGCCGTAGGCCATGAGGTCCGTCTTTTTGACCAGGCCGTTTTTCGTGGCGATGATCACATTGTAGCCCGGCTCGAACCCGGCCACCGGCAGGACCGTCGCCAGGCGTTCTCCCTCCTCCAGGTTGAGCAGGTTGACAATGGCCTTGCCGCGGGCAGTCCGCCCTGCCTGCGGAATCTCGTAGACCTTGCGCCAGTACACGCGGCCGAAGTTGGTGAAAAAGAGGAACGTGTGATGGGTGGAGGCCACGAACAGGCGGGAGACGAAATCCTCGCCGGAAGTGGTCATGCCCATTTTGCCTTTTCCGCCACGGCGTTGCGCCTGGTACAGGGTCAGCGGGTTGCGCTTGATGTAACCACGCTGGGACACGGTGACCACCATGTCCTCCTCGGCGATCATGTCCTCCATGGTGATCTCGCCCTCGTTCTCCACGATGCGGGTGCGCCGGGCGTCGCCGAACTCGTTCTTCAACTCGACGAGTTCGTCCTTGATGATCGTGAAAACGATTTGTTCGTTGCCCAGGATCTCCTTGAACCAGGCAATGGACTTGATGATCTCCCTGTATTCCTCCTCCACCTTTTCGATCTCGAGGCCGGTGAGACGCTGCAGCCGCATGTTCAGGATTTCCTGGGCCTGGATCGAGGACAGGCCGAAGGTCTCCATGAGTCGCTCCCTGGCCTCGGCGGGGTTGGCGCTGCCGCGGATCAGCCGGACAACCTCGTCCAGGTTGTCGATGGCGATCTTGAACCCCTCCAGGATATGGGCCCGCTCCTCGGCCTTTTTGAGGTCGTACTCGGTACGCCGTATGATGATCTGGCGGCGATGCGCGATGAAATACTGCAGACACTGCTTGAAGGTGAGCAGCTCGGGCCTGCCGTTCACTATGGCCAGCAGGATGATGCCGAAAGTGGATTCCAACTGGGTGTGCTTGTACAACTGGTTGATCACCACGCTGCTCATGGCGTCGCGTTTCAGTCCCATGGCGATGCGCATGCCCTGGCGGTCCGATTCGTCCCTGACGAACGAAAGCCCCTCGATCACCTTGTTCTTCATGAGATGGGCAATCTTCTCGATGACCCGGGCCTTGTTCACCTGATAGGGCAGTTCGGTGACAACGATGGTCTCCTTGCCCGTCTTCTTCTCCTCCTCCACGTCGATTTTCGCGCGGACCTTCAGGATGCCGCGTCCGTTGGCGTAGGCATTCAAAATACCCTTGCGGCCGTGGATGATGCCGCCGGTCGGGAAGTCCGGGCCCGGGGTGAACTCCATCAACTCCTTCCAGGTGAGCTGGGGGTCGTCCACCAGGGCGCACAGCGCGTCCACGATTTCCGACAGGTTGTGGGGCGGTACGTTGGTGGCCATGCCCACCGCGATGCCCGAGGCGCCGTTCACCAGAAGGTTGGGAAGCCGCGCCGGAAGTATGCCGGGTTCCCAGAAACTTTCATCGTAGTTGGGGACGAAATCCACCGTGTCCTTGTCGAGGTCCTCCAGCATGTGCTGGGTGACCTTCTGCATCCGGACCTCGGTGTACCTCATGGCTGCGGGCGGGTCGCCGTCCACGGAACCGAAGTTCCCCTGGCCGTCCACCAGGCGATAACGCATGGAAAAGCTCTGGGCCAGGCGCACGATGGTGTCGTACACGGCCGCGTCGCCGTGGGGATGGTAGTGGCCGATCACGTGGCCGACAACGCGGGCCGATTTCATGTATGGCCGGTTGTAAACGTTGTTCAACTCCCGCTGGGAATAAATGATCCTCCGATGCACCGGCTTCAAACCGTCCCGCACGTCGGGAAGGGCCCTTCCTATGATCACGCTCATGGCGTAATCCAGGTAGGATCGCTGCATCTCGTTTTCGATGGATATTGAGTGTATGTGGTCGTCGAGTTCCATGGATTCTTCCTGGCTTTCGTTGAAAGGTGCCGTCCTGCCGTCTGACACTGATTGTCTAATAAAAATATTTAGTTAAGTCAAGAACTTTCGCAATTTCGGAGCGGTCCGATCCCCTTTGAAATCAGCTTCTTGCGCACCCCTTTTCAGTGCGCTTCCGAACGTCCGCTCATCCCCGGGGATTTCCTCCCTCGCTGCTTCCCGCGTTTTCGGAAAACCCGGGTTTCGGGTTGCAAACCCCCCTTACAGAGGTTATGTTTCAAGGAAGCCGTCCGGCAATGGAAGTGTTGGGCCGGGCGGTTTTTTTCATTGTGTGACCACGGGCGCGGCCGCCGGCCGCGCCATGTAACAGTCCGTTGAAAAACTCGGAATCGGCAGCCTGTTCAAACATGATGAGATGCAGGGCGCGCGAATTCCGGGAAGGTTGGCGTACTTCGCGTATGCCGCACCGACGAGAAACGCGCCGAAACGCCGCAGATCGCGTTTTTCAACAGGCTGGTAAAGGAGTTGTTGAGTAATGGATGAAAGCCTGTTTTTGGTAAAGGTCAAGGAAATCATCGAGAGAAACGGCTGCGAGATCGTCAGCCTGGACATCGAGAACTGCCACATGGAGGTGGAAGGGCCGGAGGAGAACAAGCTGGACTGCGCCATGGAACTGGGTATGCTGGTGGAGCAGTACGAGGAAGCCCAGGAGAAGGAACAGGAAAAGGAAGAAAAGATGAAAGACGGCGAGTGGACGGCAGCCGACGCCTGGATGAACTAGTATCTTGTAACATTGATTTTTTCGCTTAAATGTGTTATGCTCATGGCAACC
>JBKHBM010000199.1:0-4636 GCA_046542385.1 Desulfatibacillaceae bacterium
GACAAGGGGCAGGGCGACGGCAGGCCCGGCCGTTTCGATCGCGGCGGCAAGTCCGACAGGGGAGGCATGGGTTCCGGTGGTGGCAAGGGGCGGTCCGAAGGCCCCCGGGACCGTGGCGACAGCCGCTCGCGGGATCGGGAAGAACAAAAGGACCTCCGTCCCGGAGCGCGCGCGATCGCGCTGGACATTCTCGTTCGCTTCGAGTCGGGCGAGGGGCTGCTGGACATGCTGCTGGCAAAGGGCCTGTCCTCCGCCCACTGGCTGGACCGAAGGAACCGCGCGTTCGTGAACGCACTGGTCCAGGGCGTGGTGCGGCATCGCACGCGGCTTGACTGGATCATCGCCCAACTGTCCAGGACGCCGCTTGAAAAGGTGGAGACCAGGGTCCTGTGCGCCATGCGCCTGGGCGCCTTCCAGGTCGTGGACATGACCGGTGTGCCGCCTTCCGCCGCCGTGAACACCACGGTGGAACTGCTCAAGCCCGGGCATGATTTCATCATCAATTACGTGAACGGCCTCATGAGGAGCCTGACCCGCGAGGCGGAAAACGTCACCTTGCCGGACATGGCCGACGACCCGGTCAAGGCCATCGCCGTGGCCGAGTCCTACCCGGAATGGCTCGTACAGCGGTGGGTGGACCGCATGGGCGTGGACAGGGCGCTGGAACTGTGCCGGGCGGGCAACCAGATCGCGCCCATCACCGTCCGCGCCAATACCCTGGCGTGCGCCCCGGGGGAACTGCAAAAGACCCTGGGCAGGAACGTGGAAGGCCTGGCCCGGGGACGCCTTGCTCCCCTGGCCTTCACCTTCACGAGGCCCGAATTGCCCATCGCCACCATGGACGCGCACAAGAAGGGATGGTTCGCCGTGCAGGACGAGGCAGCCCAACTGGTCTGCCTGCTGGCCTCGCCAAAAGCCGGGGAATCCGTGCTGGATGCATGCGCCGGCAGGGGCGGCAAAACCGGGTATCTCGCCCAATTGCTGGACAACAAGGGCTACCTGTGCGCGGCTGATGAGGACACCCGCAAGCTGGAGCAGCTGGAACGGGAGATGAACCGGCTGGGCGCCATGGTGGGCAGGTCCCTCATGTGGGACGCCACCCGGCCGCCTCCCAGGCAGTGGAGGGACGCCTTCGACTGCGTGGTGGTGGACGCGCCATGCACCGGCCTGGGCGTCGTAAGGAAACACCCGGACGCCAAGTGGCTGCGGGACAAGGATTCCGTCACCGAAAAGGCCCGGCTCCAGACCCGCATCCTCCGGGCCGCGGCCCAGGCCGTGAAACCCGGGGGCAGGCTGGTTTACTCCGTGTGCAGCATGGAACCTGAAGAGGGCGAGGCTGTCGTCGGGCATTTCCTCACACGCAACGACGAGTTCGGGTTGATACCCGCCGGCGACATTCTGGACGGCCAGGCAAAAAATGCGGCCACGCCGGAAGGGTGGCTGAAAACCAGCCCCGCGGAACACGGTTGCGACGGCTTTTTCGCCGCCTGTCTGCAAAGGAAGGATTTTGCCCAATAGTCGAACCAGGGAGAAAACGTGGTCAAGGGCCTTGCGAAATTCGGCGTGTACGTGCTGGTGTTCGTGCTGACAATGGGCGCGGCAGCCTACTTCACGCTGAACGTCTTCATGAAGTCGACGGACACCGTGGTGGTGCCGAACCTCCAGGGGCGTGACGTCGTGTACGCCCTGGAGGTGCTGACCCGCCTGGGCCTCAACACCAAGGTGGCCGGCTCCGAGTATTCCAACGAGGTGGCCAAGAACCACGTGCTGTACCAGGAACCCGAGCCCGGCTCCGAGATCAAGGCGGACCGCGACGTGCGCGTGATCCTGTCTTCCGGGCCCCGAAGTTTCAAGATGCCGGACCTCTCCGGCTCCACCCTGCGGCGGGCCCGCCTGTTGCTGCAGGAAAACGGCCTCGCCGTGGGCTCTCTATCCTACACCCACAATCCCGGCGTCCCGGCGGACGGCGTGGTGGCGCACTGGCCCCGCACCGGAGACACCGTGCCCCGGGGCGGCTCCGTGGACCTCCTGGTAAGTGAAGGCCCCGGGCCGGTTCGGTTCAAGATGCCCAGCGTCACCGGGATCGCCGCGGACCGCGCCGTGCTGGTGGCGGAACGCTCCGGCCTGTCCGTAGGCGAGATCAACTACGGCAAAAAGACAGGGGAGCCCGACGGCGTGGTTCTGGAGCAGAACCCGCAATGGGGCTATCCCGTGGAAACGGGTTCCAGCATTTCGCTTGTCGTGAACCGACATGCCGAGGGCAAGGACGAAAGGCCGTCCTTTGAACAGCCCCGTCGCTTCATCTATTGGCAACTCGATCCCGGCTTCCTGAAAAGACGGATACGCCTTCGCGCCAGCGCGCCGGGCGGCTTCGAGGACGTGTACAACTCTTTTGTCCGACCCGGCGAACGCCTCGTCTTTCTCCTTCCCCAGGGAGGCCGCACAACGTACCTTCTCTACAAGGACGGCAGGCAGATCGACCCCACCGAGTCTCCACTTGACAGCCGGATAAAACAGTGGCTACGATCCGCTTTCCCAGCCCGGGAGCGGCTTGTCCTGCCTTTGCCGGAGTCGGGGGACGCGCCGCCCGAAAACTGATGCCGGGTTTCCGCGAGGCCATCGCGGTACCTTCCAGGTCCGGCCCTGTACGACTCCGGATGCATCCAATAACAGGAGCCACTCGTGGAAAAAATCATCGCACCATCCATCCTGTCCGCCGACTTTTCGCGGCTGGGCCAGGAGGTAACGGACGTGGTGGCCGCCGGCGCCGACTGGATCCACGTCGACGTCATGGACGGCCGCTTCGTCCCCAACATCACCATCGGCCCCCTGGTCGTGGAAGCCGTCCGCCCCATCACGGACAAACCCCTGGACGTACACCTGATGATCCTGGAGCCCGAACGCTACGTGGAGGACTTCATCAAGGCGGGCGCGGACATCGTCACAATACACGCGGAGGCCACCGTGCACGTGAACCGGGTGCTGAACCTGATCCGGGAAAAGGGCGCGAAATCCGGCGTGGTGCTGAACCCGGCCACACCGCTGGAAGCAGCCAAATGGGTGCTCGAGGATTGCGACCTCGTCATGCTCATGAGCGTGAACCCCGGCTTCGGCGGCCAGTCCTTCATCCCCAACAGCATCGAACGCATCCGGCAGATGGCCGCCATGATCAAGGAAACCGGCAGGGACATCCTCATCGAGGTGGACGGCGGCGTGAACAAAAAGACCATCGCCGAGGTTTCCGCGGCGGGCTGCGACGCCTTCGTGGCCGGGTCCGCCATTTTCGGCACGGACGACTACGCCGCCACCATAAAGGAACTGCGCGAGTTGATGTAGGGTTTCCGCCTTGACCGAAACGGCGGCGGAATTGTTCGGAAAGGCCCGGCCGGGGGAGACCGGGCCGATCCGGAAAGGTCGCTGCCGCGGCGGTCGGCGTGAAGAAGCCGGATGAATCGAAGCAGCCTTCAACCCGGATAACAGACCGTTGAAAAACTCGGAATTTGCAGCCTGTTCAAAAACGATGAGATGCAAGGCGCGCGAATTTCGAGGAGTAAGGCGTACTTACGGTACGCCGCATCGACGGGAAATGAAGCGCAACGCCGCAGATCGCGTTTTTCAACAGGCTGATAAGGCACAATCGCTCGTCATCCCCGCGAAAGCGGGGACCCATGTGTACGCGAGTTATTGTGTTGACGCGATCTGACTCGCCCCCTGGGCGACCGGACACCTCATTGCCGTGAACTGGAGACGACCATGAAGAAGATCCTGGTGATACACGGGCCGAACCTGAACATGCTGGGAAAGAGGGAACCCGAGGTGTACGGAAGCACGACCCTGGCGGAGATCGACGCGCGCCTGGTGGAACTGGGCGGTACCATGGACATGTCCGTGGAAACGTTCCAGTCCAACCACGAGGGCGAAATCGTGACCCGTCTCCAGGACGCCATGGGCGACGTGGACGGCATCATCATAAACCCTGCCGCCTACACCCACACCAGCGTGGCCATCCGCGACGCATTGCTGCTGCACAAGGTCCCCGTCATCGAGTGCCACATCTCCAACGTCTTCAAACGCGAAGCCTTCCGCCACAAGTCCGTGGTGTCGGACATCGCCGCCGCCACCATGTGCGGCTTCGGCGACCAGGGATACGACCTGGCCCTCCGCGGCCTGGCCG
The DNA here is from genome assembly GCA_046542385.1 of Desulfatibacillaceae bacterium. Lineage (GTDB taxonomy): Bacteria > Desulfobacterota > Desulfobacteria > Desulfobacterales > Desulfatibacillaceae > JBKHBM01. The sequence continues at coordinate 4,175 of JBKHBM010000199.1, forward strand.
CCATGCTGGCCGGGTAGTTGTTCCGCACCGGGGGCTTATCCGTTCCATGGTGTCGCGGGCTCCATGCTCCGGGACATGGATTTGGGGTGAAGGGGCACGGCACAGCGGTGTTCAATGGCCAGGCGCCCGGGAGTCGAAGGTTTGCGGCAGGTTGGGTCAAGGCGGAGCGGCAGCGGAGCCGGACCCAACAATACATTCGAGCAAAGCGGGTCCGTGAAGCAGTCCCCGAAGAGGACAAGAGCAATCAGGCCGGGGTTTCAACCCCGGTGCATAGAGGCAATGTCTTTGTCGCCCTCCGTGTCCTACGGCTTCGGCGCGTCCGATGTACTCCAGAAGATTTGGTTTCAATCGTTTATGTGCACCTGGGCCCCGGCTTTCGCCGGGGTGACGAATGGTTGGGGCGTTGGCGTAACAGCCCGTTGAAAAACCAGGGATTTACAGCCTGTTCAAAAACGATGAGAT
>JBKHBM010000200.1:0-4592 GCA_046542385.1 Desulfatibacillaceae bacterium
CCCGCTTCCCTATGGGGAGTGAGTGGGCAGGGGGCGTCTGAGGTGAAGGTCGCTGCCGGCGATGCTCCGGCGACGTTTCCCCCAACATTCCCGCGCTTCTTGTGAATCGGTGACTGTCGTGGCCGCTTTTCCGGGGCCGCCCGGATTTCCGTCCCAACCGGGGGCCTCCGGCGACAGGCGAAGATCCGGGAGACCGCATCCGGTGTCCCGGTCCTGCCGTCTGAAAACTCTTGATTCTCCCGCCGCCGTGATTTGTCATTGTGGTAACATTGTGTACCTGAGACCGCTCACGGATTCAGGGATGGTCTTCCCGGGTTTCCAGGTGACAAGGATAAGGGGTGTTCCCCGGCTGCCATGTCATCCGTGTTCCAGCCGTGGATTATGAAATGCCATAATGCGTGATTTGATGATTGACGAAAAGCAGCACCCAACATAATATTCCCGCCTGTCCAACCGTTTGCCCGCCTGCCGTCCTGGTACGGCGGATTCCGTTATTGTTGAAATTCGTGGCATTTGGGAGAATGTACCTGTATTTTCGGAGGAAGTGTGCCGATGGGCGCATCAAGATGGTGTTGCGGTTTGGGAGCCGTTGCAGGCATTCTTGCGGTCCTGCTTTGTCCGGGTGCGGTGCGGGCCTGGCCGATGCCGGACTCGGGGCAGGTTGGCTGCTACGGGGAATCGGGGGAAATCTCCTGCCCCCTCGGCCCGGATTCGTTTTACGGGCAGGACGCCACCTACAATATCAATCCGCCGTCTTATGTAAAGCTGGACTTGGACGGAAACGAGTTGGACGAGAGCGCCCCCGTCTGGGCCTCGGTGCGTGACCGGGTCACGGGCCTGGTGTGGGAGGCCAAGGGCTCGCGGAACGGGATCAAGGATTATGCCAATCCCAACGACGCGGACAACACCTACACCTGGTACGATCCGGACGCGGAAACCAACGGCGGGAACGAGGGCGTGGCCGGGGACGGCACGGACACCCGGGATTTCATCCAGGACATGAACGCTGCGGGTTACGGAGGGTACACGGACTGGCGGCTTCCCACCAACCGGGAACTCATGACCCTGTTCCATCCCGGACAGAGCGCGCCCCTGACGGATGTCGCGTTTTTTCCGGAAACAAAGATCGGAGAGTACTGGTCCTCAACCACCTATGCCTATCCTGGAATGGAAAGTCAGGCATGGTACCTGGATTTCTATTTCGGCTGTCTGTACCGGAGCGCAAAGTCCGGAGGCAAATACGTGCGCGCCGTGCGCGGTCCCACGGAAAGGGTTCGGGGCCGTTTCGTGGACAACGGGGACGACACGGTGACCGACACCATGGCGGGCCTGATGTGGGGGCCCACGAGCGATACCCAGAAAACCTGGGAACATGCCCTTTCCCACTGCGAGACCCTGGCCCACGCGGGATACGGCGACTGGCGGCTGCCCAACATCAAGGAACTGGTTATGCTGGCGGATTTCTCGCGAACCTCGCCGGGCGCGGACCCCGCCTGGTTTCCGGACACGGAGACCGCCATATACTGGAGCTCCACCACAAATCACCGATTTTTCACCGAAGCATGGAGGGTGGATTTCGGAGACGGGAATACAGGGGGGCTTGCAAAAACATACGCCCGCTGGGTGCGGCCCGTTCGGGGCGGACAAAACGTGAGGCCGGGCCACCCGAGGCTTACGTCCCCGACCCAGGGCAGCCTGTGGGAAAAGGGGTCCTCCATGCCCATCACGTGGGAAACGGCTGGACTCGGCGGGAACGTGCAGATCGGCATTTCGCGCCAGGGCGGCGTTCCCGACACCTTCGATGTCATCGCCACCACGGCAAACGACGGAGAGTACACATGGACCGTGGATGGAGTCAGTTCGGTGAACTGCGTCCTGCGGATCGTGTCCGACACGGACCCGGGGGAGATGGCGGAGCAGGGCCTCTTTTCCATTCTCGGGCTCGCCGTGACGGGCAGGGTTGTTGCCGACGTTGCGGGGCACGCCGGACTGCGGGTGCGGGACGCCACGGTGGTGCTCACGTCGGCTACGGGAGGGACGGCCGAGGCCTGGACCGACCAGAACGGCGACTTCCGCTTTTACAACACTCCAGAGGGAGACTACACTCTGTGCGTGTCCTCGGCCGGGCTCGTGCTGGACTGCCAGATCGTCTCGGTGGTATCGGGTCAGCTTCTGGACCTGGGTCTGCTAACGCCCATGCAGCCCGGCGCCGGGGACTGCAGGGCGGAGGTGGCGGCGGAACGGGCGCGCTGGGATGCGGATGGCGACGGGGCCAAGGGACTTGCCGAGGCCATGGAAGCCTTGCAGGTGGTGAGCAGTCTCCGGCAGGACCCGTAGCAGCGTGTTGAAAGAACGCGACCCGCGGCGTTGCGGCGCATTTTTCCCGTCGGTGCGGCGTACGCCAGGTACGCCAACCGCCACGGAATTCGTGCCCCTTGCATTCCATCGTTTTCGACCAGGCTGTAAAGTCCGGGTTTTTCAACGGACTGGCAGATCAGCATTACATATTCAGGCCATTGTCAGGCTTCAAACGGGGACAAGGATGAGTTCACAACACGGGGAAGAGGTTGAGGCTGGCGGCAGATTTGCCTTTGGAGCGAACTGGTCGCGATTCCTGACCGAAATAGATGATGATCGGATTTGGCAGGCGGAGCGGTCGCTGTGCGATATGCTCCAGGTGGAAACTTTGCGGGGGAAGCGATTTCTTGACATTGGGTCAGGCAGTGGTTTGTTCAGCCTTGCGGCTCGCAGACTCGGAGCAACCGTTCATTCCTTCGATTACGACCCTCAGTCGGTAGCCTGTGCCAACGAGTTGAAAAGCCTGCACTTTCCTGATGATCCGGACTGGATTGTGGAACAGGGTTCGGCGCTGGACGAAAAGTACATCTCGGGTCTTGGCCGGTTCGACATTGTCTATTCATGGGGTGTATTGCACCATACAGGACAAATGTACAAGGCGTTTTCGAACGTCATTCCGGCTGTCGCTCCGGGTGGCCAGCTTTTCATTGCCATATACAATGACCAGGGATTCAAAAGTAAATACTGGTCGCGGGTCAAGACCGTCTACAACAGGAACAGAATCGCAAGGCATCTGATGATAGCGATACACGCTCCATACCTGTTTGGAATGCGTTGGCTCATTCGTGCGTTGACCGGTCGCCTGTCCCTTGAAAGGGGCATGTCGTTGTGGCCTGACATGATTGACTGGCTTGGAGGTTATCCCTTTGAAGTAGCCAAACCGGAAGCCGTCTTTCATTTCTTTCACGAAGAAGGATTCGCGCTCGAAGAGCTGAAGACATGCGGCGGACGGATGGGGTGCAATGAGTTTGTGTTTCGCCGTCAAACATAGCGCCTGTCCGCAAGGTTCCTTTTGAAGGACACGTCCCGTCAGGCGGTGTACGTCGTCTCGATCCCGGAAACGCGGAATGGCGGAGGTGCTCACGGGCTGCGGCTCGGGCGGCGGTTCCGGAGGCAACGGGGGTGGCGGCCGGGGCGGAAGGTAGGCCCAGGGTGCAAGCCTTGTAATGGAATCCAGACAGCAAGGGCGGCCGACGTGGCCGCCCCGGGAAACCAAACAGCCCGCTTTTCCCCGGTTGGGGAGAGAAGCGGGCTGTCCTGTCTTGGTCAACCGGACCAAGAGCAGATTATTCCGTCTGTTCCTCGACCTTGTCTCCGGCCTCCTCGACCTTGTCCGCGGCCTCGTCCGTGCCTTCCTCGATGCTTTCCGCGGCCTCTTCAAGAGGTCCCTCGTCACGATCGCAGCCAATCGGGCCGAAAGCCAGAAGGGAAAGAATCAATGTCAATACAAGCGCGAGTTTCTTCATAGTGAAACCTCTGTCAAATCATTTCTGATGAATGTCCTCTCATGGCGAGGCTGCTCACAATTGCCGAATGTGGCGCAGATTCATGCCAAGCCGTATGAACACGCCTCATTTCCAGGGGACAGCAGCCTGTTGAAAAACGCGATCTGCGGTGTTGCGCTTCATTTCTCGTCAGTGCGGCGTACCATAAGTACGCCTTACTCCTCGAAATTCGCGCGCCTTGCATCTCATCGTTTTTTAACAGGCTGCAAATTCCGAGTTTTTCAACGGGCTGTTAGTGGCGGTTCCCGGAAACCGTGTCATGGTACCGGCGGCCGTTGCCTGGTGAGCAGCCCATACACGAGGGCGATAGCGAACAGGACTATGAAGATGAAAAACAGTATTTTGGCTATCCCCACAGCCGCTGAAGCAATGCCCCCGAATCCGAAGAGCGCCGCGATCAACGCTATGACCAGAAAAACTATTGCCCAATGAAGCATGAGACCTCCTTTCGGGGGAAAGTTGTCTCCGTGAAGTGAAGAACCCATGAGCGGCATGTCCGCAGTGATGCATTCTGCACCAATCAATCGAAATGAGTCTCTCATGCTGGAGGAATGCGGGCCATGCCATAATACCCTACTATTCGCCTAAAAATACTGTATCTCGGCATGGGGAACGGAGTGCGGCGACGTTCAGAGCAGGGTTAATGGGTATATAGGCAGGCGGCGCACACAAAGAATAACAGCCTGTTGAAAAACGCGATCTGCGGCGTTGCGCTTCATTTCTCGTCAG
>JBKHBM010000201.1:0-4547 GCA_046542385.1 Desulfatibacillaceae bacterium
AGGTTGGGTCAAGCCCGCGCGATGGCGCGGCGGACCCAACATGGAGGCAATCAATGCCGTATGAGTTTGTTGTTGGGTCCGGCTCCGCTGCCGCTTCGCCTTGACCCAACCTACAATATGGCTTGTAACCATCTAGTATTTCAGGATTTACGATTCAATTGCGGAAGGCGGGCGTGGCGCGCCGTGGCCTTGCAGGATTATTCGAGGAAAACAACTCGACACGGAATCACAGGAAAGACGGAAAAGAGGGACGGATTTGGATCCGCACGACAAGCGATACATAATCGGCATCGACCTTGGCACCACCAACTCGGCCCTTTCCTGGGTGGACCGGGAAAAGGATCCGACCGCGCGGGGCATAAAGCATTTCAAGGTGCCCCAGGTGACGGCTCCTGGTGAAACGTCCCGGCTGGGCATTCTGCCCAGCTTTTTGTACCTTCCCGGCGAGTACGACCTCCGGGAGGGCAGCCTGGTCCTGCCGTGGGACAAAAACCCGGAAAACGCGGTTGGCATGTTCGCCCGCGAGCAGGGCGCCAGCGTGCCGGGCCGCCTCGTGTCGTCCGCCAAGAGCTGGCTTTGCCACGGCAAGGTTGACCGGACCGCGAAGATACTGCCGTGGAACGCGGACGAGGGGGTGCCCAGGGTGTCTCCGGTGCAGGCCACGGCCGCGTACCTCTCCCACCTGCGCGCAGCCTGGAACCACTTCATGGGCGAGGACGAGGAATACTATCTCGAAAACCAGTTCGTCATCATTACCGTGCCCGCCTCCTTCGACGAGGTGGCCCGCGACTTCACCGTGGAAGCCGCGAAAACGGCCGGGTTGTCCAACATCACCCTGCTGGAGGAGCCTCTGGCCGCGTTCTACTCCTGGCTCGTGTTCCACGAAAAGGACTGGGACCAGCACGTGAGTCCCGGGGAACTGATCTGCGCCGTGGACGTTGGCGGGGGCACCAGCGACTTCACACTCATCACCCTGAGGGAGGTTTCCGGCAGCCCGCGATTCGAACGCATCGCCGTGGGCGACCACCTCATCCTGGGCGGCGACAATATGGACCTGGCCCTGGCCCGCACCGCGGAAAACGCCATGCGAAAGGGTAAAAAAGGGTCTTCGTTGTCCGCCAACCGTTGGCAGGCGTTGACCCACCAGTGCAGGCAGGCCAAGGAGCGGATTCTTTCCGGCGAACTCGGGAAGAAGACGGTGACGCTGATGGGCGAGGGAAAGAAGCTCATCGCGGACACCCTGTCCGCGTCCCTGGACCGGGAAACCATCGAGCAGGTGATCCTGGACGGCTTCTTCCCCCTGGTGGACGCCAACACGCCCGCGCCGGACCGCAAGAAGGCCGGCATCACCGAGTTCGGCCTTCCTTATGAACAGGACGCGGCCGTGACGCGGCATCTGTGCCTGTTTCTGGAACGCCATGCCGGGGACGTGCGGTCCATGCTGGAAAAGGACCGGCCCAGGCCCGAGTTGTTGCTGTTCAATGGCGGCGCGCTCAAGCCCGGCGTGCTTCAGCAGAGGGTGCGCGAGTCCGTGGCGAACTGGTTCGGCGGCCCGGAGCTGCCCCGGATCCTGGAAAACCCGGACCTGGACCTTGCCGTGTCCCGGGGCGCGGCGTACTATGGCCTGGTCAAGGCGGGCCTGGGCGTGCGCGTGGGCAGCGGCAGCGCGCGGGGTTATTATCTCCAGGTGGGCACCAGCGAGGACAATGGCGCGGAAAAGGCCATCTGCCTCGTGGAACGGGGTATGGAGGAGGGTACCAGGATCGACCTTGGGGACAGGAACTTCGAGGTGCTGGCCAACCAGCCCGTGAGCTTCCAGATGTTCTCGTCGAGCTTCCGCTCCGGCGACAAACCGGGCGACCTGGTGGACGTGGACGAAACGTTGACCCGCATGCCGCCCATGCGGACCGTGATCCAGTTCGGCAAAAAGGCCGGGCAGGTCACCGTGCCCGTGACCGTGGAGGGCGATTTCACGGAAATGGGCACCCTGGCGCTGTGGGCCCGGGCCGTGAGCACGGACCACCGCTGGCGGCTCTCCTTCCAGTTGCGGGACGTGGAAAAGGCCGCGGACGTCAAGGAAGCCCGGATCATCGAGGAATCCTTGGTCCAGGCGGCCCGGGACATCATCGAGGCCACGTACACATCGAAAAAGGCTGATCCGCAGCCGCCGGAGCGGCTGTCCAACGCCATCGCCGACATTGTGGAAATGACCCGGGAAAAATGGCCCCTGACCTTCATCCGCAGGCTTGCCGACGACCTCGTGGAGGTGGAAAAGGGCAGGGCGCAGAGCGCGGAGCACGAAGCGCGATGGCTCAACCTCACCGGCTTCTGCATGCGTCCCGGTTTCGGCGACGCCCTGGACGAGCACCGCATAAAGAAACTGTGGCCCCTGTTCAAGAAGGGCCCGGCATGGCCCAAGAACCAGCAGGTCCGCCAGGAATGGTGGGTCCTGTGGCGCAGGCTGGGCGGCGGCCTCACCGCCGGACAGCAGAGGCAGGTTCTCCAGGACCTCATGTCCGTGGTGAAGCAAAAAGGCGGGGGCAGGGACAAGGTTCCGGCCCAGGAACGCCTGGAGATATGGATGATGCTGGCCAACCTGGAACGGCTCTCGGCAAGGGACAAGGCCGAACTCGGAGCCACGCTCCTGGCGGAACTGCACCATAAAAAGGCCAGGGCGCAGCAGTGGTGGGCGCTCTCCCGCTTCGGTGCGCGAGAACTGCTTTACGGACCACTGGACCGTGTGGTACCACCGGAAGAGGTGGCGAAGTGGATCGACGCCATCCTGTCAACGGAATGGAAGAATCCCAGGCCCGCGGCAAACACCATGGCGCAGATGGCCAGAAAGACCGGCGACAGGAAACGCGACCTGGACGACGCCGTGGTCCAGAAGGTGCTCGACTGGCTGGAACCCTTTGACTGGAAAAAGCCCATGGTCCGCATGCTGACCCGGGTGGTGGCCGTGGACCGCCAGGAGGAAAACCAGGTGTTCGGAGAATCCCTGCCCACGGGCATGGTCCTCAAGGATTCCGGGCAATGACAACGGTGGATACAGCGATGGCAGTCACGCATAAAAACCGTAAGGGCATGACCTATTACCTTCACGAGCACAAGACCAGGACCGGGAAGCCCAGGTACGTGTTTTCCACGAAAAAGGGAGACAATCTCGTGGAGTCCCTCCCGCCGGGATACGAGATATACGAAAGCCCCAAGGACGGCAGGGTGTTCCTGCGCAAGGCCCGGCCCACCGAAATCTCCGAGATCGAAAAGAAGCTCGTGGAAAAACACCTCGGCAAGCTGCCGTCGCCCGGCAACTACATCGTGGATCTGGAGCAGGACGCCATCGTCGTGTACGAGGCGGACCGGGACACGGATCACATCGACTCCATCATCGGCGGGTTCATGAACACCGGAGAGTTGAAGGGCCGCCGGGACAAGGGCCGCGGCGGGGAACAAATGGCGCGGTCCATGAGCACCTTTTCCGCCAAGATGCGGTTCGTGCTCTCCCAAAAGGATCTGCGCTGGTACAGAGTGGAGCGTTTCTGCTACCTCGGCGGGATAGAGGACTGGATCGACCTGGAAGGCCCGGACTCCCTGGGCAAGCTGGCCGAGAAGTACATCAAGCACATCGACAAGGAATCATTTTACGACCTCTATTGACGGGCCGCGCATTGGGGTGCGGCCTTGCCCCAACCCTGAATGATACACTCGGGTGTGGGGCCTCTGATTTCGAAGCCAACGGGAAACAGGATAGCAGCCCGTTGAAAAACTCGGAATTTGCAGCCTGTTCAAAAACGATGAGATGCAAGGCGCGCGAATTTCGAGGAACAAGGCGTACTTACGGTACGTCGCGTTGACGAGAAATGAAGCGCAACGCCGCAGATCGCGTTTTTCAACAGGCTGCTAGCCGGTTTTTTCGGAACGCCCCAACCGCTCGTCAACCCCACCCCGGCGAAAGAGGCTGTGGCACAATGGCCTGAATCCGTGACGAAAATGTTGAAGAACTCGTGAAGAGGGCCTTGAAACCAGCCGTTTCATGCTTTTTCCATATAATTCTGTTTCACCCGGGGGGTGAAAGGATTTTTCGCCCTTCGGGGCGGCCCCGTGCGGCGCGGTGTCGGTGCCCGGCCGGCGTACGTTAGTACAGCCGACAGGTCTCTTCCTTGCATCCACACCACCTGAGACCGCTCACGGATTCAGGTTATGGAAAACAAATGGGTCCCCGCTTTCGCGGGGATGACGAAAGTATTTTTCCGGGCCTTTGAAACACGGAGACCCAAACACAACACCGAGGTCCTTGCGGACAACGGCACGAACTACAGGGACGGCAGTGGTGCTTTTTCATTCTCCTCACATGGAAACCCGTCCCTCGATTGCGGCACAGTCTCGTTCGCCGGGGCGACGGCAAAATGTGCTGACCACGTAACAGCCCGTTGAAAAACTCGAAATTGGCAGCCTGTTCAAAAACGATGAGATGCAAGGCGCGCGAATTTCGAGGAATAAGGCGTACTTACGGTACGCCGCACTGACGAGAAATGAAGCGCAACGCC
>JBKHBM010000202.1:0-4523 GCA_046542385.1 Desulfatibacillaceae bacterium
TCCAAAGCGCCTGGTGTTCCAGGGCGTTGTCGAAGCCGGGAGGCAGGTTGGGTCAAGGATGCGCAAAGTCTTGACCCAGCCAACGATACCGGGTTCCCGCGTTCGCGGGAATGACGAGGTGTTGGGGTGACGAGGTGTTGAGGATGCGCAAAGTTTGTTTGTTGGGTCCGCCCTCGCTATCGCGAGGGCTTGACCCAACCTACGATACCGGGTTCCCGCGTTCCGGGGAATGACGAGGTGGTGGGGTGGGGTGGTGAGGTGACGAGGCGGGGGGGGTGACCGGTTGTCGCGTGCACCCGGGCCCCGGCCTTCGCCGGCGCCACGGAATGGGGTCTCGCTTCGCCCGTTTTGTTTGTTGGGTGAACCCGCGATTCGGGCGGAACCATCCATCCTCCTCCCCGAAATGCGCGCGCCCTGCATCTCATGGTTTTGGACCAGGCTGCCAATTCCGGGTTTTTCAACGGGCTGCTATACCACACCCCGCAGAAACAGGAAGACCAGGACAGCCGAGGATGCGGTCCCCATTTCCCGCGGCTCCCCCCTCTGCTCGGAAATCAGGAAATCCACGCTGAACAGGACGACGATGACGCGAACCGCCACCACGGTCATGTCGGCGCCGACCGCAACGTCCAGGGGAATGCTGGGGGCAAGGAGGGCCACGAGCAGGATGAGCAGGCCCATGGGGACGATACGGGTCTCGTCGCCCCTCCGGGTGGTTCGCATGGACAGGAGCACCAGTGCCGCCAGGACCATGTAGCCCCAGTCGTACAGGCCCCCGAGGGTGGTGGTGTGCATCCACTCCCCCGGTGCCGCGTCCCCCAGGCAGATGACCAGCGGAATCAAAAAGTACAGGCAGGCGCGCAGTGAAACGGGCAGCAGTTCGGGTCTGTAACGCACGCACGCGGACAGAAGCGCGGCAAAAACCAGGGACACCCCCGCCATGTCCAGGGGGATGTCCGCGGGGGCCGCGCACGCGGCCAAAAGGAGCAAGGGAACACCCCAACGCACGCCTCGGAACGAAATCCTTATTACCCGATGTTCCCTTTGCACCCGCAGGACAAACTTTTCAAGTGCTCCGACGAACGCGGAATCGTCGCGCGATTCCCCGCCCCGGGCCAGTACTGTTTTCGGAATTGCCAGAAAAGCCACGCACAAAAACGCGAAGACCGACCACAGAAGCCAGTCCGGGGAGGCGGGAAGCGCAGCCGCCACACCAACGGCAATCACGTGCCCGGCCAGCAGCCAGGAATCTCCGCCGTCACCATGGCCCACTGTTTCGCCGCCCCCGGTCCCCCGGGTCTGGCGCGCGGCAGCGGGACGCCGCAATCCCGAATGCAGCATGTTCACCACCGGCAGGCCTACCAGCAGCACCGGAACCACCGGGCTGAAGCCTAGGCCGGAACGATCGGGCAACAGGGCCAGGCTGGCGGCCAAAAACCCGAGCAGAAGCCCGCCCGAATCTCCCAGCAGCAGGTGGGAGGGCGGCGTGCGAAAACGCAAAAAACCGAGCAGCGCGCCCGCCCCCGCGGTACCGGCCATCGCGGCCCATGGGTCGCCGCATCGCCACGCCAGCCATGAAGCCCCCACGAACGTTGCCAGGGACAGGGTCCCGCAAAGCTCCCGGGTCCCGTCGGCCATCCGGAAAGCCACGCTGACCACCACGAGCAATGCCGCCGTAAGTACTACGCCGGACCATCCCGGAGCCACGGACAGAGACGGCTTTCCCAGAGACGCCACCATCAGGGCGGCGCCAGCCAGGCCAGCCAGACGGACGGCGCGCCATTCCCGCTGGATGTCTCCAACGAAACCGAAACAGGCCACGACCCCGGCTCCGGCGAGCACCGTCCACATGGCGCTTCCCGGCGGCGCCCACAACATGGCCGATACCACCATGCCCAACGCCATGGCCACGCCCCCCACCCGGGGAACCGGGGAGGACGTGAACGAACGCTCGCTGCTGTTCCGCGTGGTGCGCAGCTCCATGACCAGACCGCTGACGAACGGGACCAACACCACGGTCATCAACGCGGAAAGGATGAGGATGAACAGAGGGGACATCATGGGATGGTTCTTTCCGGGGCCGGAAAACCCGACGTGTACGAACTGGCTGATTGTCGGAGAAACTTTCGGTTCGACACGAAAAACACGCTCCGCGGACAGCCCGGAATGATCGCCGGGGACACGCGGACACGTTCCGCGTCGGACGTGATCCACCATGCTAAGCGCGACCGGAATCCTGGTCAAGACCGGACCGCTTCCCCGATACGAATGGTACTTACAATATCACCCTCCACCTGCCATTATCGGACGTCCGAAGGAGACAATTTCGCGCAATCCGGGGCCTGTTCGCGAAACATGGCGGCCCGGCGCGATTCCCGTACGCTCCCCCGGCCCGGCCGACTCCCGGAAACATCGATCCCTGAACGGTCCCGGACAGGCCGGAAAACCCTTTCTCCCAACGGATGAATCGGAGTTCCCGCGCAAAACCGCGCGCATGGCGCGTCTCCACCGGGTTTTCATCGCCCCGGGCACATTGGGGCCATGGATTCAGCGGAAAACAGAAAACCGGGCGCCGGCGCCATCCCGGTTCCGGACACCCGGCTCGAAATTGTGGGGCGAGTGGCGGGTCAGGTTTTTGGCATGCGTTCCTCGATCCAGGCGGCCATGTCGGACACCGGCCTTTCCCAGCCCAGGTCGTTGTGGGTCTCATGGTAGTAGCCGTCGTACTCCTTGTGGGTCCTGTCCTCCGACCTGATCCTGGAAAAAAACTCCCGGCTGTATTCCGGAGGGATCAGCCTGTCGTCCCCTCCCTGGACCAGCAGCAGAGGCAGACGCCATTTCCCGGCCCCGTCCATGGCATCCCTGATGGCTCTGGCCATTTCAGTGCCCATTCGCGCCGTCGCCAGGCTGTGCACGAATGGATCGTTCGCATAGGCCTGCACCACGGCCCTGTCCCGGGAGACCGCGTCCTCCTCCATTCCCGTATCCACGGAAAAGGTGGGCCAGAGCCTTGAAAGCACCCTGCTTATGGCGATCAGCGCCGGAGAGACGGCACCCTGGGTGAGCGCGGGACCGGACAGGATGACGCCGGTTATGTCCCGGGCGTTCTCCAGGACGTAATTGATGGTGACGAGTCCGCCCATGCTGTGCCCAAGAAGAAACAGCGGAAGATTGCCCGCCCTGTCCCGCACCAGGTCCAGGAAAGCGCCCAGATCGCCGGTGTAATCCGTCCACCGGTCCACGTGTCCCCTCTTCCCGAAAGAGCGGCCGTGGCCCCTGTGGTCCATGGCCCATACTTCGAACCCCCTGGAAACCAGGGCTTCCACCAAGTGCGGATAACGCCCGCCGTGCTCTCCGAAGCCGTGGACGATCACCACCACGTCCCGGGATTCCCCTTCCGGCCTCCAGCTCCGGTGGAAGATCCTGCCCCCGTCCCGTTCAAAACTGTCCTCGTGATACCGCATGTCCCGTTCCCCCGATTGCCTGCAATCCGTATTGACGAACGCTTCCGGCCGGCCCCGGCCGGAATCACCGGTTGCCGTCGTCATCCTTGTCCGGCCTGTCCCCCGGCGGCACCTTTTTCATGTACCTGAAAAACGGTTCGAACAGGTAGCGGATTTTTTCGAGCGATTCCTCTATGACAAAGGGCAGGGTCTTGGCGTACAGGTCCAGAAGCACGAGAGCGTTCACCGCCGAGTCGGTCTGGGTGGCGGCCCTCAGGCGTTGCGCCATGGTCGTGTTCACGATCTCCATGTTGTGGTAGATCTTGGAGAGTCCCCTGAGCTTCATGTCCATGTGCCGGGTTTCCCTGTTCAGGAAAAACTGGGCAAGAAGGTACATGGAGGCGGCCCGGTAGATGGTCTCGTCCTCGCTGGACAGGGGCAGGTGGAACCGGGCCATGGGCTTGAAGAAAGCGGCGTGCGGACATCCGCTGGTGGCCATCACCAGCCCCATGAGCGAACTTACGCCCCGCTGCACTGTCGTCTTCTGGGAGGTGAATCTCTCGGCCGTACAGACCTCGAGTTCCGTCTGGTTGTGGGACATGACCCCGTCGAAACAGCTCACCACGTTGACCAGGTTCAATGCCAAGGGACAATACCGCCGCTTCTTCGTGGACAGCGGGCAGTGCGGGCATTGGTGAAAGCCCAGTTCGCACCATTTGGGCACCGGTTCCGGCCGGTTCTCGACCAGTTCGATCCGCTCCGGGTCCATGCGCAGGTCCAGTTCCTGTACGCGCCCGTCCTCGAACCTGAATCTGTATAGTATCCTTATGGGTTCCATGCCCTGGTTGCCGACGCCTCCTTGCCTGCCTTGCGGCGTAATACGAACCGTGCGCCATGCCTCTGGCAAGACCGCCCGACACCGCCGGGGCCGCATGCCACCGGTGCATCGTATTCACTGACCTCGTGAATGCTTGGATTGTGCCCCCAAACATCGGGCCATGTCAACAGCGCCTTGGCCCTGTGTGTTACCAGCCCGTTGAAAAACCAGGGATTTACAGCCTGTTCAAAAACGATGAGATG
>JBKHBM010000070.1:0-23024 GCA_046542385.1 Desulfatibacillaceae bacterium
AAAATCCTTTCACCCACCGGGTGAAACGAAGAGTTGTTCAAGAACCCGCAAAAAGCCCGATTCATGGGGTTCTTGAAAGTTGTTTCAATATTTTCGTCACGGATTCAGGTTACAACTTGTCCTTGCGCATTCGCGTGCGTCGCGACTTTTTCGGGGGCTTGCGCGACGGTCCCCTTTTCCTGGTTGTCTGCCTGGGCTGCCTGCTCCCGGGTCCCTCGTCCGGGTCGTCCTCCGCGCCGCCCATGAGCCGGTCGGCCACTACCTGCTCGAATTCCCGGCAACCGAGCACCGCCGCCCCGGCTTCCCGGGCCACTCCGGCGACTTCCCGGTCCGAACTGACCACCATGGCCCGTTCGCGCATCTGGCGGGCCATGTTCTTGATCACCGAGTCGGCAAGCTGCCCCGGCTGGGAGAAGCGAATGTCGATGCCCTTCATGTTCAGCTTCCGGGCCTCGAACGTGTCCACGCGGGCCGCGTCGAACACCACGGTGATCCTGTGGGCCTTGATCCTTTTGTAGGCCGCCAGGAAATCGATCAGGCAGTCCCGGTCCTGTTCCAGGTCTCCGGTGGACAGTGTGGGGGACTGGCCAATCATGTTGTAACCGTCTATTATGATGTGCACTCCCATGTCAAAAGCAACCCCGACGCCGTGGTTTCGACTCCGGCCGGAGCCCGGCGGCTGGCTGTTGCATACCATCATTCTCGTGCATTTTAAAGGGCGGGCGGTGTTCTTCAAAATGGCGAGTCCTGCTCCGCCGCTTCCAGGCGCCGTTTTACATCCTCGGCCAGTCCGGGGTCCATGGAGCGAACGACAGCGGCCTGGGCCCGGGCCTCCTCCATGCGTCCGGTGGCGGCCAGGGCAATGGCCAGCGCGCCGTGGTTGCGGGGATTTCCCGGATCCCGGCGCACCAGCGTGCGCAACGCGGGAATCGCCTTTTCCGGTTGTTTCGTCTGCATGTACAGGGCCGCGAGGTTCTGCCATGCCTGGGTGAGCGCCGGCCTGATTTCGACGGCCTGAAGAAAGGCCTTTTCCGCTTCGGCAAAGCGCTCCAGCGCGGCCAGGGAGGTGCCCAAATTCAGTCGGGGAGTGGCCCACTCCGGCCGCGTCTCGATGGCCTTTTCAAAATGGCGCGCCGATTTGTTGAGTTCACCCAGCCGGAGCAGGGCGACGCCCATGTCGTTGTTTGCCGTGGCGTCCAGGGGTCTCACCCGAAGTACGTCCTCCAGAAGGGCCGCGGCCCGCGTGAAATGAGGCCTGGCTTCCGCCGGTCGGCCGGTCTCCTCCAGGAGCAGGCCCAGCTGCAGGTGGGCGAAGTGCATGGCCGGGTCGACCAAAAGGGCTTTTTCAAGCAGTTCGATGGAGCGGGGGACGTCACCGCGTTCCCTGGCCAGCCAGGCGAGCTCGAACCAGGGTTCCCCCAGCCCGGGGCGAAGTTCCAAAGCGGTTTCAAGATGCCTTTTTGCGGCGTCCAGGTCCCCCTCTTTCACGAGCATCCCGCCAATCCTGGCATGGGCCAGGTACACGTCGGGGTTCTTGCCCAGCACGTCCCTCCAGACCGTCCTTTCCTCCTCCCAGGCATGGGCCTGGACAAAGGCCAGGGCCGCGAATACGGCCACCAGGGCCGCCCCGGCGCATAACCGGGCCTGTCGCGGCGCATCCGGGAAAAAGCGCCGCGCGCCGAGCGTCACGCCGGCGGCCACGACCGCCAGCGGGGCGGGCAGGGCCAGGTACTGCCAGTGGTCGGCGACCAGGGAAAAACGCATGAAGTACACGTTGAAAAAGCCCAGTACGGGAGACAGGGCGGCAACGTACCATGCCGCGGCGACAAGGACCCCCCGGCTCCTGCCGGACCGGCGACGGAACAACGCGGCCAGGGCGGCCCCGAGCAGCAGCAGCGGCGCGAAGTCCGCCGGCCCCTGTATCCCCGTCTCCCATCGGGGGTACAAAAAGCTCGTGTCCACCGGGACGAGGGCCTTGCCCAGGTAGAACCACACCGCCGTGCCCGCGATGGCGGTACGGGACAGGAATCCGTCCTCCCGGACCAGGTCCGACGCGATGTTCACGTGCCCGTGGTACCAGATGGTGACCAGGGAGAACAGGCCCGCCAGCAGGAAAAACGGGGCCGAGCGAATCACGTCGTCCACGTGTACCTTGCCCCGCCTCCACCAGGGGAACAACAGCAGCGCAACGGGCAGGGGCGCCACCATGGCCTTGGCAAGGAGCGCCAAGGCGAAAACCGCCAGGGACAGCACGTACCAACGGGTCCCGCCCTCGTCCTCGTGGCGCAGAAAACACAGCGCCGCGCCCGCGCCCAGGCACATGGACAGCGTATTCTTCATTTCCGCGATCCACGCCACCGAGGCCACGTTCACCGGGTGCGCGCAGAACAGCAGCGCGGCGAGGTACGCGCCGGGCACGGCCAGCCGGGCCAGTATCCGCCACAAGAACACGCAGGCCAGGGCATGCAGCAGCACGTTCACCACGTGGTAGCCCACGGGGTTGTCGCCGAACGCGCGCCACAGAAACCACCACGCCGTGTAGGTCAACGGATAGTAGTCCGGTGAGTCGGCCGAGGCCCAGAAGCTGGCAAGGCCCTGCAGGGAGCGCAGGTAGGGGTTTTCCACGATGAGGTCCCGGTCGTCCCAGACGAAACCGCCGTCCAGGGCCGGGGAATAGACCGCGAAGGCCAGGACCGCGAGAAGCGCGGCCCCCGCCAGAAGCTCGAGGCGGGACTTGTCCGTCGATGCGATAAGCGGCATGGAGTTTCCCGGGTGAAATGCAGTGGAGCCACGGGGCCGGGTCGTTTACCTCCACCGCGGGGACGCGCATTCGGACCCCTGGTTAGCCGACACCGCGTTGCACGGCGAGGCGTTCGGGGCCTGTCCGGCGGCGGAACCGGCCCCGACCGACACGAAGACCCCCGGCCCACGGGATTCCTCTGCTTGTTCCGGCGACCGCGTCAATCGCCGAACCGCAGTTCCCTGCCGCCCGCATCTCCGGCTTCATGCTCCGGGAATACTTCCCGGCCCCGGACCAGAGTGCGCACCGGCCAGCCCCGGAGGCGACGCCCCGCGTACGGGGTCCAGCCGCATTTGGACAGGACCAGGTCGTCGGTGATCTCCCTTTCCAGGTGCATGTCCACCACCACGAGGTCCGCGTCCATGCCGGGCGCTATCGCGCCCTTGTTCCGTATCCCGTAGACGGCGGCCGGGTTTTCGCACAGCACCTCGACCAGCCGGGACAGGGTCAACGCGCCGTTGTTCACCTCGTTGAGCAAAAGGGGCAGCATGAACTGGATGCCGGGCACGCCCGCGGGCCAGGGGCTCTGCCGCTTCTCCTCCCGGGTGTGGGGTGCGTGGTCCGTGGCCACGGTGTCCACCCTGCCGGAAACCAGGGCCTCCCACAGGGCCTGCCTGTCCGCCTCCGCTCCCAGCGGAGGCTTCATGTCCGCGAACCCGCCCAGGTGCGCCGTGTCCGTGCCGGTCAGAAACAGGTGGTGCGGCGTGGCCTCCACATACACGCGGAGGTCCTTCTCCCGTTCGATGACGCCAAGCTCGTGCCGCGTGGGCACGTGGGTAATGTACAGGTCCCGTCGGCCCGCCTGCTTGGCCAGCCGCAGGGCCAGGGCCAGGGTCTCTCCCTCGGCGTGCACCGCCACCCTGCCCGTGTATCCGAACAACGGCAGAAGCCGCTTTTCATCCCCCAGTTCCATGCCCCCCGTGGTCGTGTTCATATA
The DNA here is from genome assembly GCA_046542385.1 of Desulfatibacillaceae bacterium. Lineage (GTDB taxonomy): Bacteria > Desulfobacterota > Desulfobacteria > Desulfobacterales > Desulfatibacillaceae > JBKHBM01. The sequence goes on from JBKHBM010000070.1 coordinate 3,738, forward strand.
TACCTTGACCCCGGGGATGTTCTTTTCCGCGACAACGGCCTGGATGTTGGCCCCGTCGTACCCCATGAAAAAGCCGTGGTCCACCCGGGACGCGCGGCCCGCGATGCTCCGCTTTTCCTGCATCACCTCGTGGCGGGTCGCCGGAGGCTCGTTGTTGGGCATGTCCAGCACCGATGTCACGCCGCCGGCCGCAGCGGCCGCGCTCTCCGTGGCCCAGTCCGCCTTGTGGGAGGCGCCCGGCTCCCGGAAATGCACGTGGCAGTCGATGGCGCCGGGAAGGACCAGCATGCCTCCCAGGTCCTCTTCCCGCACCCCGGCGGCCGGTCCCACGAGGTTCGCTCCCACGGAATGGACGCGTTCCCCCTCCACCAGGATGTCGGCCACGGTCCCGCCCCGGACCAGCCTCGCATTGCGGTACAGCACCAGCCGGTTCTGGTCTTCCATGGCTACTTGAACTCCTCCAGGATGCCGTCCTCCACGCGGAGCAGGTACGCCATCAGGGCGGTGCGCAGCCACATGCCGTTTCGCACCTGCTGCCAGTACATGGCCCGATGGTCCCTGTCCACCTCCACGTCGATTTCATAGAGCCTGGGCAGGGGGTGCATGATGATGCAGTGGGGCTGGATAACGGACAGGTGCTCCTTCCTGAAATGGTACTCCGGAAAGGACTGGGGCTCGCCTCCAGGATCGGCGGAATACTCCCGCTGGATGCGCGTCATGTAGATGGCGTCCACCTCGGGCAGCACCTCCTCCATGTCGCTGGTCTCCACGTACTGGATGCCGTGCCGGGCCAGAAAGGCCTTGATGTCGTCCCGGATGCGGAAGATGTCCGGCGACACGTAGTACAGCCTGGTTCCCTCGTAGTTCTTCATGAGGTAGCTGAGGGACCGCACGGTGCGTCCCCGCATGAGGTCGCCCACGAAGGCTATCTTCTTGCCGTCGATACCGCCGCGCCGCTCAAGGGCGCGCTCCAGGGTGTAGATGTCCAGGAGCGCCTGGGTGGGGTGCTGGTCCGGGCCGGAGCCGCCGTTGATGACGGGCACGGGCTTTTCCGTCCGGTTGAGCACCCACGCGGTCTTTTCCGTGAACCCGGGTTCGGGGTGGCGCATGATGATGAGGTCCACGTAGCTGGCGAAGGTGCGGATGGTGTCCTCGGATGACTCGCCCTTGACCTCGGAGCTGGTGGTGGTGCCGCGTATCTCGGAAACCTTGAGGCCCAGAAGGTAGCACGCGTTCTGGAAGGACAGGAACGTCCTGGTGGACGGCTGCACGAAGTACAGCATGGCCCGCTTGTGGGCCAGGAGGCTCCCCAGTCTGGCCCGGCCCGTCGCCGTCCTGGCCAGGATGCGGGTCTTCTCGGAAAGGTCGCACATGTAGTCCAGGAACCTGCGGTCGAACTGCTGGGCGAAGATGATGTCGAAATGCCGGTCCCCGGACATGAAACAGCCCAGTCGGTCGCTGACGTCCTGGTTGTGGAACTCCTCCCAGCCCGGGTACACCTGGTGTGCCTGCTCCACGAACTCGCCCATGGGATTGCCTCCGCGAAAGTCGGTTTTGGGACAGGGATGTCCGTGCCGGCGCGTGCGCCGTGGCGTGACGGGGGCCGCCGGCCGGCCGGCGCTTGCAATTGGAACCGCTTGGTGGAGTCATACCTGTTTGGCGGTTGGCGGTCAAGTCTTGGGGCGGGAGTCGGGTCCCGCATGCCATTGTCGGAGGGCAGTGTCTTTCCGGTCCCTTTGCAGCGTGGTCCGACGTATTCGGTCACACCGTGGCCGTATGCGCCAGATCAGCCCCGAATCGGTTCCTGTCCACCTCGCCCTTGTTCACGAGAACCGTTTTTACGACAAGGGGCGAGACGTCAAAATGGCGGGCGGCGTCTTCCATGGCATCATCCGTCGCCTCTCCGGAACCGAAGTATTCCATCAGTTCCGAGTAAGGGCACAGGAACTCCTGGGCAAAAGCCCTCTGAAATTTCTGGCGTTGCGTGCGGGAATGCCGGGTCGCCGGAAGCAATGTGTCCTCGGGTGGCCCCCAGAGATGGTCTGCCACCAGTCTGAGGAGGGCGAATCGCCTGTTGGACGGAATCGGGGTCCTTATGAAGACGGAAAGCGTATCCCGGGTTCCATTGCGGAATCCGGCGTTCATGGGGCCGACGAGTCCGGGGCCCTGTTCCAGAAATCCTCGGGGTGCCGAGAAAAGGTCGGCCAGACGATGGTTTTCAACGGGGCCCGGTCCCAGAGACCAGGTTTCACGAGCCAGACGGGCTGCCAGCCCGGCACGTTCCCATGGCAACAAGCCGTCGTTTCGAACATCCTCCAGGCCTGTCCGGAGCTTCCCTGGGTCCGGAACCGTCATCAGCGCCGCTTCCTTACGGGGTCCGTCGCACAGGTTCCGGATGTCCCTCAAGACATCCTGTCCTGAATCGGCCGCAATCTCCTCGACAGCCGCCATTCCATATTTTTGCCCCTCTTCCCTCAAAGCCGCCATGAGCGCCCCGGGCGCCTCGTCCGGATCACAACCCATCATGGCTTCCAGCTTTCTCCATGCCGCGATTTCGGGATCGCGTCGCTCCTCCCGGACCTCCTCCCAGAGGTCGATCAGGCCGTCCGTCTCCACAGTGCTGGTGAGCCTGCCGATTACGGCGTCCAGAAAATTGTCCACCCCGCGTTCAAAATCCGTGGCAGGCACGGACACGTCAAAGCTGTTCAGGTATCTTATGGGTTCCCCGGAAAGAGGGGAGGAGGCCCTTGCGTGAAGGAAGATGTTGTCGCCGTCACTGGAAAAGGTAAGATCCGGCCATAGATAGCCTTCCCCGCAGGCTCCCATTTCGTGGCTCAGCCTCCAGGAAAGACTGTTCCTTTCCGGCTCCCAGCGCAGGCGCCACCAATTGGCCGCGAACCATCCGGCCAGGGTGTGGGCGGAGACCCTTATGTCCGGTCGAACGGTTCTGGCGCGAACGTCGTCCACTTCGGTGGCGAGGTAGCCCCTGGCCATGATTGTCAGTTCGGCAAGGGTGCTCCTCTCCACGGGACTTCCGTGGGAACGCTCCAGCCATCTGAAATCAATGGAGAATGTACTCATGTTGCTTTCCAGCGCTTCAACACCTCTTCCCTGAGTGAATCATTTTCCGGCATGGGATATCCGTGGTAAACACCGAGTTCCTGGTTTTCCAGCTGGGCTTCCAGAGGCACCCCCTCGTCAGTAACCGCCCAGATGTTCCGGGGGAATCCGTTGCGTCGCCGCTCACTTACCAGTCCCCTGCCGACTCCCTCTTTCAGCAGGGCCGTTGCCACGGCTTTTTGAAAGATGTCCACCTGATCGCACAAGGACTTGTCGGCTCTGGGCTGCGAGGGTGGCGTGAGGCCGAAATCGCCGGGGTTGCGCTTGTGTTCGGGATTGCCCCCATAGCTGACGGAATCCCGCAGTGTCTTGAGATCGACCACGGCGGGTTCCTCGGCGATCCTCCGTTTCGGATTGTAATCGGTTCGTCTTCTCATGTGACTCCATGAAGCCGTTGATTGATCCCGCCGGCCGGCCGGCGCTTGCAATTGGAACCGCTTGGTGGAGTCATACCTGTTTGGCGGTTGGCGGTCAAGCCCCGGTGCGGCGCGCGGGAAACGGGGCGGGGTGGTCCGGCGCAGGGGTGTGGTCACTCCTCCGCGCGCCGGGCGTTTTCCCTCAGGGCGTGCAGGATGACCTCGGCGGGTTCGGACTTGGACAGGCATTCCACGGCGCCGGCGGACAGGATCCTTTTCCTGGTTTCCGGGTTTTCGTGCATGGACAGGCCCACCACGCTGATTTCCGGATATCGCGCGCGTATCTCGCGGGTTGCCTCCACGCCCCCCATCCCGGGCATGCTGATGTCCATCAGCACAACGTGGGGGCGCAGCGTCCCGGCCAACTTCACGGCGTCCAGGCCGTTGTCCGCCTGCCCCACCACGGAGAACTCCGTGGAGTGTCCCTCGATGAGGTTGGCCAGCCCCTCGCGCATCACGTCATGGTCGTCCACTATGACGATGCGCAATTCCGTACCGGGGACGTCCCCTCCATCGGACCGGGTATCGGAGCGCTCCTCCCTGGCTTCCAGGGGTCCGGCGTCCGCCTTTTCCAGCGCCTTTTCCGGCAGGTTGGGCACGTACAGGTCGATCCGCCAGCCGTCGTCCGGGAAACTGCGCACCTTCATCCTGCCGCCGAGGTACTTGGCGCGTTCCTCGATGCTGAACAACCCGAAGCCCTTTTCCGTTTCCCGCTTCGCGTAGGCCTTGCAGACTTCATCCCCTTTTCCCCTGTCGGAAACGCGGAGTACGATCCAGTGGTTTTTCCGCTCGATCTTCAGCCGGGCTTCCATGCAGCCGGAGTGTTTGACCACGTTGAACAAGAGCTCCCGGGCGGCGCGGTACAGAAAGGAGGCGATGGCCACGGAATCGGGTTCCGCCTCCGGGTCCTTGACCACGGTGGTGGCAAGGCCGTGCTTTTTCTCCATGTCCCGGGCCAGGTTGTCCAGGCAGTTCAAAAGGCCCAGCTGCCGCAGGGCCAGGGGGCTCATCTCCCGGGACAGTTCCCGGGTTCTCTCGATGGTCTCGCCCAGCAGGTTCATGCAGGACTCCGCCTGGGCGGCGAAGGACTCCGGGGGAAGGTGTCCGTCCACCATCATGGACAGCCTCATCTTCACCGCCGCCAGCTGCTGCTGCAAATCGTCGTGCAGGTAACGGGCTATGCGCTCCCGCTCCTTGTCCTCGGCCCTGCCCAGCTGGTGGGTCAGCCGCTGCAGCAGGTCCGCGCGCCGCACGGCCTCGGCCGAGCGTTTGCGCACCTTTTCCGACAACGTGGCGTTGATCTGCTCATACCGCTGCTCCGCCACCTTCTGGCGGGTGATGTCGAAATTGACGCCGCTGTAATATCTCGGACGGCCGCCGTCGTCCCGCTGAAGGGACCCGCGCGCCGCCAGCCAGCGCACCTCGCCGTCCGGCCTGATTACGCGGAACTCGTCGTCGATCTCTTCCATGTTGTTCAGTACGTGCCGGAAGTCGGGCAGGCGATCCTTGTCCTCGGGGTGGATGAATTCAAAGAAACGGTCCGGTTTTTCGGCGCCGTCCCCGGGTTCCAGGCCCAGCAGGAGGTACAACTGGTCGTTCCAGTGACAGACGCCGGCCGACAGGTCGTACCTCCATATGCCCACTCCGGCCGCACTGGTCGCCATCCGCAGTATCTCTTGGCTTTCCTCCAGTTCGCGTTCAATCCGGATACGCCCGGTTATGTCGGCCACCGTCACCCGGTAGGCCAGGGACCCCTCCGAGGCGTAAACCGCATCGGTTTCCAGGTGTCCGTACCGTATCCCGTCCCGGGGCGTGACGAACTTCATGGTCGCGGACTGCCGGGTTTCCGACTTTTTGACCCGGCGCAGATACCGGTTGCATTCGTCCGCGTCGTCATCGGCCACGAAGCGGGTGAGCGGCGCGCCCTGGAGGTCTCCGCGATCGCAACCGAGGAACAGGCGCGCGGCGAGGTTGTCCTCGACGATCCTGTATTGTTCGTCCAGGGTCATGTACGCCACGGGGGCGAACTCGTACAACTCCCGGTACCGGTCCCTGAGCCGGGCCACCTCCAGGTGGGCCTCCTTGAGATCCTCGTTCTGGACCTCCAGCTCGGCCTGGTGGACCTGCAACTCATGGAGCAGCGTCCGGAGCTCCTCGGGCGACATTCGCTCCACGTCCGCGTCCGTGTTCCTGATGCATTTCGTCGCCCGGCTTCTGAGGTCGCGTTTTCCCGATTCACTCATCGTTGTCCGCTCCCGTGGTGTGTTCCTCGATGGCCAGCAGAATCAGGGCTTCCTCGCCGTTCCGCTCCGCCAGCCTCCTGCCGTTCAGTAAAAATGTCCGCCTGCCCATGTCCGGGAATTCCTTTTCCACTCTGTAGTCCGTAAAGCCGTCACCCTCGGGCAGCACCTCCTCCAGGAGGTTTCGCAACTCCGGTATGTTCCACTGGCCCTTGCCCAGGTCGTAAATCCTTTTGCCCTGGCTGGCCCCGGGGTCGGTCCGGAATGTGCTGTAGAAGGCATTGTTCGCCGAGACCACGCGCAGGTCCGCGTCCAGGACCACCAGGGGCTCGCGCACGGTCTGGACTATGGCGTCGAAAAACTCAAGGCTCTTTTCCGCCTTTTTTAGCCGGGTGACGTCCACCAGGGACACGACCAGGCCGTCAATCACGTTTTCCGTGGTCCGGTAGGGTATGATTCGCACCTGCTGCCAGGAGCCGTCCCCGGTTACGGCTTCCATCTCCTTGGGAACCAGGGTTTCCAGCACCTCCTGGCAGTCCGATATCAGGCCCTCGTAAACCAGGGAGGATGCCAGGTCGCTCAGGGGGCGCCCCGTGTCCGATGGGATGATGTGGAACAGTTCGCCGGCCTTGTCCGTGTACAGGCCGATCCGGAGGTCCTGGTCCAGGAAGAGGATGGCCATCCTGGTGTTGTTGAGCAGGTTCTGCATGTCGTTCCTGGCGCGGGACAGTTCCTCCACCTTGGAGTTGAGTTCCGCGTTTGCCATACGCAACTCCTCGTTGATGGACTGCAGCTCCTCCCGGGAGGCTTCCAGTTCCTCGTTTGTGCTCTGCAACTCCTCGTTTGTGCTCTGCATCTCCTCATTGGACGCCGACAGTTCCTCGTTGGTGGTCTCGAGGTCCTCGATGGTGGCCTGCAGGGACTGCTTGGTGAAGGCCAGTTCCTGTTCGAGGCCAGTCTGGTGGTCCTCCTGTGCAGCCTCCGGCTCGCTTTCCCGTTCCCCGGTCTGGCCTGCGGCCTGGGAAGTCGGGACAAAGGATACCAGGAGCAGGCCCTTCAGGGCTTCCGGCCACCGGACCGGCTCCACCCGGATGTCCACCAGGGAATACCCGCCGTTGTTCTTTACGGGAACCTGGTTCCGGTTGACCGCGTTGCCGGTGGCGTGGGCCCGGCGTACGGCCACGGTGAGGGGGCCCGACAGTCCCTCCCGGGACATGTTCAGGATGTTGCTGCTCGGCCTGCCCTCGGATGGCTCCAGGAACGCGCCCGTCCTCCCGTGGACGTAGGCGATGTCCCCGGACTGGTCCACCAGGATGCAGGGCGGCGCGAACGTTTTTGCCAGAAGATGCGAAAAATCGTGCATGGGCGGGCTCTTGGAGGATTGCCTCTGCGTGTCCCGGTCGTCCGGCGCTTTCAGGGAAGCTCTGTGCGGACCGGGAGTGCTCATGAGAAAATACCGGGTCTGGTTGCCTCCCTGTTTTCGGAAAATCCTCCGCTTCCCGTCCAGCGTCGTGAACAGGCCGTCGAACTGCCCGATGGTCTCGGACGAACCCAGAAACAGGATTCCCTCTTCCTTCAGGCATTGGTGAAAGGTGTGCAACAGGCGCTTTTGCACGGCCGACTCGAGGTAGATGAGCAGGTTCCTGCAGGACACCAGGTCCTGGTTGATGAACGGGGGGTCCTGGATCAGGTTGTGGGTAGCGAAGACCATGTTTTCACGGATGTGCTTGGCCACCACGTATTGGTTGTCCTCCTTTTTGAAATACCGCCCCAGCCTTTCCGGGGAAACGTCTTCCTCGATACCCGGGCCGTAAACCCCCTGGCGGGCCTTGTCCACGGCCCTGGGGTCCACGTCCGTGGCAAACACCTGAACCCTGGGCGGCTCCTCGACGGCGTCCAGGGTCTCGTCCAGCAGGATGGCCAGGGAATAGGCCTCCTCCCCGGTGGCGCATCCCGGAATCCAGGCGCGGAACGAATCGCCGGCTTGTCGCTTCTCCCCAACGTACCGCAGCAACGCGGCGCCCAGGGCATTGAACGCCGGGGGATCGCGGAAAAAACCGGTAACCCCGATGAGCAGTTCCTGGAACAAAAGGTCCGCCTCGCGCGGGTGCTCCCTTATGTACCGCTCGTATGTTTCCGGATCGTCCATCCGGTGGATGTTCATGCGCCGTTCGATCCGCCTGCCCATGGTCTTGGGTTTGTACATGGAAAAATCCTGGCCCTTGTGCTTGCGCACGTGGGACACGATTTTGCTGATCTGGCTCCGGGAAAGCGTGGTGGGCTCCTCGTCAGCAGGCCGCGTGCTCAGGTAGGGACCGTCCAGGTACCTGACCAGTTGTTCCGGCATTTCCCGGGGTTCGAGCACGAAATCGGCAAGGCCCGAGCCTTCGGCGCTGGCTGGCATGCCCGTGAACCGGGCCGACGCCGAGGCCTGCACCATGGCCATCCCGTCCCTGCCCTTGATCTCGCGGAGACCCAGTGTGCCGTCCGATCCCGTGCCGGACAGGACTACGCCCACGGCGAGTTTGCCCCGGTCGTTGGCCAGGGACCGGAAAAAGTAATCCACGGGCAGGTTCGGAGACGTGTTTCCGCTTTCCTCGCTGAGTTGCAGCACGCCGTCCGTGATCCACATGAGGGCTCCCGGAGGCAGCACATGTATCCGGTTTGGCCGCAGCCCCATGCCGTCGGCCGCCTCCACCACCTCGAGCGCCGTGCTCCGGGACAGGATGTCCGGGAGATAGCTCTTCTGCCGGGGCTGCTGGTGGGTGACCACCACGAAGGAAGCCCCCGTATCCACGGGCATGTCGATGAACAGTTCCTGGAGCGCCTCCAGCCCGCCAGCCGAAGCGCCCACGGCGACCACGGGCATGGGCTTGCCGGCTTTTTCCCCGCCTTGTCCCGGCCCCTGGCCCGTTTCCGTCCCGTCATGGGGGTGGCGGGCCCCGTTTTCGCCTACCCCGTCCGGTCCCGGGGAGTCCTGACCGGCGTTTTCCGTCTCCTGGTCCGGGGATTGCCGGTTTTCGCCGTCGGAGGCCTCCTCCGGCGTGTCGGGTTCGGCATCCGATCCGGTTTGTGGCTGCTTGTCGAGGGGTGTGTCACCGTTGTCTGGCATTACGTTTCCTTTCGCGTACCGGTATACGCGGAAAATGACACGGGCCGGGGTCTGTCGCTTCAAAGGGGAGGGCCCGCGCCAGGGGGAGGCGGAATTCCGGCCCTGTGATTCCAGACCGCAGGGGAGGGGGTAAAAAACAATGCCTGATTGACGCCTTATCAGCCTGTTGAAAAACGCGATCTGCGGTGTTGCGCTTCATTTCTCGTCGATGCAGCGTACCGTAAGTACGCCTTACTCCTCGAAATTCGCGCGCCTTGCATCTCATCGTTTTTTAACAGGCTGCAAAGTCCGAGTTTTTCAACGGGCTATTATATCACAGGGAACCGTGTTTTGCGAACGCAAAAACCCCTTGCGGCGCGAGGTTTTCCGCGGTGCCCGCGAATTCCCGCGGGCCCCCGGGTTCGGACGTCCTGGCCCCCTGACAGCATGATTTTCGTTTCGCGAATATGTGGACGGAACCATGCGCGGGAGCGGTCCGGCCATGCGGCATTCCCGGTTGGCACGGCCAGCGTACCCGGGCGCGGGGGGCGATACAATGGGGCGAATCGTGTATTCCCGGAAAGGACCGTCCTGGACGGCCCGGTCCCACGGTTCCCGAGGTGGTCTCATGGGAGGCCTTTGGCGTTTTCGCGCGGAGGTTTCCGCCGGGCCGGATTGGTGTTGTTTCGGCCAGGAGGACAAGTGTTTCGGATTGTTTCATTCCTGTTGACGGGAAGGCTTGGGTGTTGCATATTGATTCAATCGTGAATCCGTGAGCGGAGTAGAGTCCACGGATGTGGTGTAAGTCCCGGAATTCGGGCGGCGGGGTCTTGAAAGAATGGCAGGAACAAGGGAAAAGGTGGAGCAGGTCGAACGGGACGTTTCGTGCGCCCGGGACGGGGAAAACGGCCTGTGGCGGATCCGTCCGCGCGAGGCGCCCCGTGTGGATGGGCTGGCGTCCCATGCGATGTCCCTGGGGTCGGTCCTGGACGAGATTCCCATCGGGGTCGCCATCCTGGACGCCGAGCGTCGCATACGGGTGACCAACAGGGCCTTTGACGCCCTGACCGGGTTCTCGGGCGACCAGGTTCAGGGCCTGCCATGCAGGTACATTACGCGCACCAACCTGTGCCAGCGCACCTGCGTGGCGGACGAGGCGCTTGCCGGGGGAAGGCCCGTGTCCCTGGAGGGGGACATGGTGAACCGGGAGCGCCGCAAGATCAATGTGCGTGTGACCGCCACGCCGCTGTACGACAATGCCGGCGAGGTATGCGGGTTTCTCGAGACGGTGGAGGAGTTGGGCAGGGGAGCCGAGTCGGCGTTTTCCGGGGGCGCCGGCATGTTCAAGCGGGTGCTGGGGCGCAGCCCTCAAATGGCGGAGGTTTTTCGGGTGCTGCCCGCGGTGGCGCAGACCGGCAGTTCCGTTCTGATCACCGGCGAAACGGGCACCGGAAAGGACCTTCTGGCGGAAGGCATTCATGAGGCCTCCCAGCGCGCCCACGGCCCGTTCATCAAGGTGAACTGCGGGGCGCTGCCCGAAACCCTGCTGGAATCCGAGCTGTTCGGCCACACCAAGGGGGCCTTTACCGGGGCCGTCAGCGACAAGCCCGGCCGTTTGCGCATGGCTCACGGGGGCACCCTGTTCCTCACGGAGATAGGCGACCTGCCTCTGCCCCTGCAGGTCAAGCTGCTCACCTTTCTGGACGACCAGATCGTGTTTCCGCTGGGCGCGTCCAAGGGGTTCCAGGCCGACGTCCGGGTCATCGCCGCGACCCACCGGGACCTGCACCAGATGGTGCGCGACAACCAGTTTCGCAAGGACCTCCTGTATCGCCTCAACGTGGTGCGCGTGCACCTGCCGCCGTTGCGGGAACGGGAAGGGGACGTCCGGCTGCTGATGGACCACTTCATCAAGGAGTTCTCCCAGTGTTTCAACAAGAAGATCACCGGTTTCTCCCAGGAAGCGGCCACCCTTCTGGGCAGTTACCCGTATCCGGGAAACGTGCGGGAGATGCGTAACATCATCGAGTACAGCGTGGGAGTGGCCCAGGGCGACAGGATCCTTTTCGAGCACCTCCCGGCGTATTTGACCACGCTGCCCGATCCGGGCGGCCTGGAGCCCGAACAGAAGGAGCCCGACCGGGTAACCTCGGCGCGCAAGCTGTCCGCCGTGGTGGGGGAGATGGACTGGCCCGCGGTGGAGCGGGCCATGATACTGGACGCCCTTGTCCAGTCCAAGGGCCACAAGACCAGGGCGGCGGAGATACTCGGCTGGGGCCGCAGCACGCTGTGGCGTAAAATGAAACAATATGGACTGGGATGATGAACGGTATCCGCAGAGTGTTGATTACCCTCCTGGACGACAACGTGGCCCCGAGGTTCGACCTGGCCACCGACGTCCTGATCGCCGAAATCGACGAGGCCGGCGCGCTGGTCGATCAAAACGAGTTGGTCCTTGAAAAAACTTCCGGCGAAAATCTTTGTCATATGGTAGTGGAAAACAGGGTTGGACACGTGATCTGTTCAGGCATCGAGGAAGAGCTGTACCGGTATCTGCAGTGGAAGAACGTGGAAGTTTACGACTCGGTTATTGGCTCCGCCGAAACGGCCCTGGCCCGCTTTGCCGCGGGACGGCTTTCGCCGGGCGACATGCTGGTCCGCATGGATGAGGACGAACAATGAAAGACACCTTTTTCGGCAAGGCTGGAAAGCTGGTGCCGCGCAGGCCGGAGCCTACCCCCGGGGAGAACCGGTATCACAGGTTGCGGCGAAACCTGGTGGTGGTCATGACCATCACGGCCGTCGTGCCGCTTGCGCTCATGGCGGTGATCAACCACTACCAGTACCAGGAGGCCCTGACAAGCGAGTTCATGCAGCCCATCAAGAGCGACCTCAGCAAGACGGTGCACTCCCTGGAACTGTTTCTCACTGAAAGGATGTCCGCCGTCAGCTTCATCGCCCAGGCCTACGACCGGGAGGATTTGGCCGATCCGCAAACGCTGGCCCGGATCTTCAGCGTGATGAAACAGGAATTCAGCGGCTTCGTGGACCTCAGCCTGATCGACCGGGACGGCTCCCAGGTAAGCTATATCGGCCCCTACGACCTCACGGGCAAGAATTACAGGGACCAGCCATGGGTGCACCAGGTGCGCATCCAGGGCGAGTACATAAGCGACGTCTTTCTGGGCTACCGCAAGTTCCCCCATTTCGTGATCGCGGTAAAGGGGGAGTGCGGGCACGAGGCGCGGTGCTGGGTCATCAGGGCCACCCTGGACAGCAAGATCCTGACACGCATCGTGGACGCCATGAGCGCGGAAGCCACTACCGACGCATTTTTGCTGAACGCCGAGGGGATACTCCAGACGCCGTCCAAGTTCTATGGCGACGTGCTGGAAAAGATCCCGTTCGAACTGCCTCCCAAAAGTTATGCGCCCACCGTGAAAAACATGACCGATCCCCACGGCGATCCGGTCACCGTGGGATATGCCTATTTCACCAGTCATCCCTTCATCCTGATGGTGGTCAAGCCCCAGGAGGACGTGTTCGGGCCCTGGTTCGCCCTCCAGAGCGAACTCCTGATATTTCTCGTTGTCAGCATTTGCGCCGTTCTGTACGTGGTGTTCCGTGTAACCGGGGAGATCATGAATCGAATCCGGCAAAGCGATCTGAAACGCCAGGAGATGGACCACGAGATGCAGTACACCAACAAGCTGGCCTCCATAGGCAGGCTGGCGGCCGGAGTGGCGCACGAGATCAACAACCCGCTGGCCATCATCAATGAGAAAACCGGGTTGATGAAGGACATACTGGAATTTGAAAAGGACTTCCCGAACAGGGAGAAGTTCGACAAGCTCATCACCTCGGTGCTCCAGAGCGTGGAGCGATGCAGGACCATCACCCATCGTCTGCTGGGGTTCGCCCGCAGGATGGACGTGGCCATCGAGGTAATGGATTTGAACGAACTCCTTCGTGAGGTCCTGTCCTTTGTGGACAAGGAGAGCCTGTACCGCAACATCGGGCTGCGGCTGGACCTGGATGACAATCTGCCCAGGATCGCTTCGGACCGGGGCCAGTTGCAGCAGGTGTTTTTGAACATCATCAACAATGCCTTTGAAGCGGTGGACGACGGCGGCATCGTGGCTATCACCACCTGGGAGCCGGACATTGACACGGTGGCCGTGTCGATCAGGGACAACGGCCATGGTATGTCCGAGGAGGCCAGAAAGCACCTGTTCGAGCCATTTTACACCACCAAGAAGGGCTATGGCACGGGGCTCGGCCTTTCCATCACCTACGGGATCGTGCGCAGGCTCGGCGGGCGCCTGGAGGTGCAGAGCCGGGAAGGGCAGGGGACGACGTTCACGGTTGTTTTGCCCAAGAAATCGGGAATAACAGTGGAGTAGGAAATGGAAAACTGCAGAGTTGTTCTGGTGGACGACGAGGCGGAGTTCGTGGAGACCGTGGCTGAGCGGCTGGCGCTTCGCGGGTTTGACGTGCGCCACTTCACGGACGGGCACCAGGCCATGGAGGCCATTGAGGAGGACCCGCCGGACGTGGCCGTCTTCGACCTCATGATGCCCGGGCTGGGCGGACTGGACCTCTTGGAGCAGGTCGTGAAAAAGCGGCTGCCGGTGCAGGTCATCCTGCTGACGGGCCGGGGCTCCACCCGGGAGGGTATCGAAGGCATGCGCATGGGCGCCTACGATTACCTCATGAAGCCGCTGCAGATCGAGGAGCTGGTGGAGAAGCTGGAGGCGGCGGCCGGCGCGGAAGCGGGAGAGGGGAAATGACCCGTAAGGACCTGGAGTTCATGGGTAGCGTGACCGCCGGCATGACGCACGAGATAAACAACGTGCTGGCCGTGATCCGGGAATCCTCCGGCCTTCTCGAGGACCTGGTTTCCCTGGCCGGGGAGGGGGATATCCCCCATCGCGACAAGTTCGTGCGAAATCTTTCGGGCATCGGCCGCCAGGTCGAGCGCGGCGTGCGGCTGACCAATACGCTGAACAGGCTGGCGCACAGCGTGGACCATCCAGAGGAGTCCGTGGGGTCCGGGGATCTGATGGAGCTTGCCGAAGCGCTCACCCGGCGCAACGCCAGCAGGGCCCACGTGGAGATTGTGGCCAATGGGGACGGATCGGGCTTTTCCGTGGTTGTGGATCCCTTCCGGGCGCTTGAACGGGTATGCCGTTGCGTCGTCGAGATGGTGGCCCACTGCCGGGAAGGCTCCACGGTCACCATGCGCGCCCACGCCCCGGACAAGGCCGTGCTGATACTGACGGACCCGGATTCCCTGAGGGAAACTCCGCAATCCCCCGCGTGTGAGCCATGCGCCGGCGTGTCGGTCGACCTTTGGGCCGGGGAGGGCCGGACCGGGTTCGTGGTGAGGCTGGGGACGGGAGGGTGAACCGGGACGGCGGCGGTCCCGGCCTTTTTCGTGCCCGGCACGAACTCCACGGTGAAATCTTCCCCTTGATCCGTGGCCGACACAGCCTGAGTCCGATTGTGATTTGGCGTCATGTGCCGGACCATGGCTCGTCCTGATCCGTCATCGCCACATTTCGCGGGTTTTCCTTGCCATGCGCCGCATAATCCTGCACGAGGCGGGGCGTTCCCCTGATGGGTAGGGGTGGCCCCGGCGTCCGAATCGTTTTTATCATGTTGGATGTTTCCCTCCGCCTTTTGTTCCAATACGTTTCATTTCGTTTGTTCCAATTTGTTCCACTTTGAATCAATAGCGACCGCATTTCCCCCTTCCAAAATCCGGAAATCCTATAGCTGCCCGATATTATTGTCTTTTTGTTTTTTGGCACCATCCTTGCTCCTGTACAAGGCAACGCGGCGCCAATAAACGCCGCATAATTCCACTGTTTCAAGGGAGAAGGAAAATGAAAAATCTGTTCAGCAGGCTCGAAAACATGATGACCGCCATCACCTTTGCGGAGGCCAACTGCCCCGAGATCGCCCTCGAATATGCCGACGCCAAGGCCCGCCCCCGGGCGCGCCGGAGCGCCACGCCCCTGGGTGACTTCATGTCCTCCGTGGGTCTCGAAGGCGTTCGCGTGCACTATGGAGTGGTGAACGCGTAGCAGGCCGCGCGGTCCGGTGTTTCGCCCGGACTGCATGGCAACAAGTCGGCCCCGGGTTTTTCCGTGGCCGGAAACGGCGACCATTTAACCGCGGCGTGATCCGCTTTATCGGTTAAAATGCAGTTGTGAAGGAAAGAGAAGCATACGGGACAGGTCGAACAGGGCGGCCTGGATATTCCGGTCGCGGCGGAAGCGGACCGGGGCAACAGGAAACGAAAGGATTCGTGAAAATGGACAAGTTCAAGGTTCTTTTGGTGGACGACGAAGAGGAATTCATCACCAGTCTGGGCGAACGCCTGGAGCTCAGGGAGATGGACGCCAAGACGGCATTGAGCGGCGAGGCCGCGCTGGAACTGGTTACCGACGAGGTCCCGGACGTGATGGTGCTGGACCTTCGCATGCCCGGTATCGACGGCCTGGAAGTGCTGCGCCGCGTGAAGAAGCGCTACCCCCAGGTACAGGTGGTCGTCCTCACCGGACACGGAACGGACAAGGACGAGGTGGAGGCCCGCAAACACGGCGCCTACGAGTACCTGCAGAAGCCGGTGGACCTGGACAAGCTGGTGAGCACGCTCAAAAAGGCCTACCGGGACAAGGTCAAGGACACCATGACCGCCGTGGCCTTTGCCGAGGAGGGCGATTTCAACACGGCCCGGTCGATCACGGACAAAAAGAAAACCGACAAGAAGTAGGGACCGGAAAAAGGGGTCACGCATGTCAATCAAGGTCCTGATAGTGGACGATGAAAAGGAGTTCGCGCAAGCCCTGGCCGAAAGGCTGAGGATGCGGGACTTCCATGTGGACACGGTCTATACGGGCGACGAGGCCCTGGCCCGGCTCCGCGACAACGGTTCGGAGTACGACGTGGTGGTGCTGGACGTGATGATGCCCGGTACAAGCGGGGAGGAGACCCTTCGCCGGATCAAGCGGGACCTCCCCCTGATGGAGGTCATCATGCTCACGGGCCATGCCACCGTGGAGTCGGCCATCGAAGGAATGAAGCTGGGAGCCTATGACTACCTGATGAAACCGGCCGAGGCGCGGGAGCTGGCCGACAAGTTGAGGAAGGCGTACGCGCGGAAGAAGGAGCACGAAGACCGGATACGGGAGGCGGAGATCGACCGGATCACCAAGACGAGAGGCTGGTAATCCGGTCGATCCGCAAATTTTTTTCGGTTCTTTTGTGAATGTTTTCACGTATCGGAGGCGGCAAATGCAGGTAAAACGCGTCAAAGACCTTATGGTTCCTCTCGCGGAATATGCCACGGTCCAGGAGGACGAAAACCTCCTCGACGCCGTCATGGCGCTCGAGGAGGCACAGAACCTCCACACCCGGAACAACTACATGCACCGTGCCGTACTTGTGAAGGACGCCAACGGGGACGTCATCGGCAAGCTCAGCCAGAACGACGTGCTGATGGGCATCGAACCCGGATACCAGTCTTCAAAGGCGGCAGAGGGCGTCTCCCACTGGGAGCTCGGTTCCGAGCAGATCAAGGCGCAGATCAAGCAGATGAAGGAGGAGCTGGGACTGTGGCGCAAACCGCTGGCAGCCCTGTGCAACAGGGCCCCCAGGATTCGCGTGAAGGACATCATGTACACCCCTGCCGGGGGTGAGTACGTGGATGAGAACGCAACGCTGGATGACGCCATTCACCAGCTGGTCATGGGTCGGCACCAGTCGCTGCTGGTGACGCGGGGAAAACGGGTCGTGGGAATCCTGCGCCTTACGGACGTTTTCAACGAGGTGTTGAACATCATCAAGGCCTGTCCGGTGCCGTAATTCGTCAGCATTGACTGAGTGCCCGAGATAGCGCCACGCGCGGGCGTGTGCGACAATAGGGAGAGTATGTCAAATGGAAAGCAGATCCTCAACCGAAGTTCGTGAGAGGAAGATCAACCTGTCCAGGTTGGCATTCATGTTCACGGGCCTCATACTGTTCACAATCGTCTGTCTGAGTCCCGCGTGGCCCGACGCCGTGGATCCCATGGGCAAGCATTTCGCCCTGTCCGCCGAGGCCAAGGCCGCCCTGGGCATTTTTCTGTTGGCCGGCATCTGGTGGGTCTTTGAGGTAGTCCCCATAGGCGTGACCAGCCTCATCATAGGTATGCTGCAGGTCCTGTTTCTGGTTCGGCCCGCCAAGGAGGCCTTCGGCGACATGTTCAGCCCGTCGGTGGTGTTCATCTTCGCCTCGATCGTCATCGGCATGGTGTTTACCAAGACGGGGTTGACCAAGCGTCTGGCCTACAAGATGTTGTCCATCGTGGGCGAGCGCACCAGCATGATCTATCTGGGAACCTTCGTGGTGACGGCGGCGCTGACCCACATCATGGCCCATACCGCGGTGGCTGCCACCATGTTCCCTTTGCTCATGGCCATCTACAGCCATTATGACGAGGGCGACACGCCCACGAAGTTCGGCAAGGGCCTGTTCATCGGCATGGCCTACGTGGCGGGCGCCGGCAGTATCATCACCCTGTTGGGCGCGGCGCGCGCCGCCGTGGCCCTGGGGTTTTACAAGGAGATAGTGGGCCGCGAGGTCGGCTTTTTCGAGCTGTCCTTTTACATGTTCCCCATCGGGTGGATCATGGTCTTCGTGCTGTGGGGCTTCTGCATGGTGTTCCTCAAGCCGGAGAAGTCCTCCATCCCGGGGCTCAAGCAAAGGGCCGTGGAGCTCAACAAGGAACTGGGCAGGTTCAACACCAAGGAAATCCTGGCGCTGGCTATCGTGCTGGGCTGCGTGGCGCTCCTGGGCGCCCGGTCCTTCATTCCGTTCCTCAAGCCCGTGGACAAGTCGGCCATCATCCTGGGCAGCACGGTGTTGTTCTTCATCGTGAACATCCTGGACATCGACGACCTGGAAGCCATCCCGTGGAACATCATCCTGCTCTTCGGAGGCGCCATGTCCATCGGCCTGTGCCTCTGGGAAACCGGAGCCGCCCAGTGGCTGGCCATCAAGTGGCTCACCTTCTTCACCGACGCCTCGTCAACGGTGTTCATCCTGGCGATCGCCTTTTTCGTGATGATGATGACCAACTTCATCATGAACGTGGCGGCCATCGCCATATCCATACCGGTAGCCCTGGTGATCGCGCCGTATTTGAGCGTGGCCGCGGAGGTCATTGTGTTCGCTTCGCTGGTTGCGGCCGGAATGCCCTTCCTCCTGCTGGTGGGCGCGGCGCCCAACGCCATAGCCTACGAGAGCAAGCAGTTCAAGTCGTCTGAATTTTTCCTGTACGGAGTTCCGGCCAGCGTCCTGCTGATGCTGCTGATCCTGCTGGCCGTGGCCGTTGTCTGGCCGCTGATGGGCATGCCGATCAGGGTGTGACGCACCCCCGGCGACGAGGGGAAGGGAAAAACAGGACACCGCACCGGGGTGCGAGGATTTCGGGCGGAACGTACGGGGGCGTCGTTTTCCGGCGTTCCGCCCTACCGTAATCCGGATAAGGAAGATGACCGGTGCATTGCCCCGTGGGCGCTTGTCGCCCCGCGGGTTTTCAAAAAAGGGAAAAGACGAATGCAGCCTCGAGGAAACGAACAGGCCAGGGACAAAGGGACGGGTACGATGGAGGATGCGGCACAGGTATGCCAGCCGAGGCCGCCCATGCCCCCGGGAGAAGCCCTGGCCCTGTTGAAGGAAGGAAACATTCGCCACAAGTCCGGCCAGGCCGGTGTTGACAACAGCACCAGGCCGCGGGCTTCCATGGAGGGCCAGTGGCCGCTGGCAACGATACTGTGCTGCTCGGATTCCCGCGTGCCCCCCGAGATTGTGTTCGACCAGGGCCCGGGCCAGTTGTTCATCGTCCGGGTGGCGGGCAACATAGTGACGCCGGAGCTGCTGGCCAGCGTGGAGTACGCCACCATGCACAGCACGAGCCGCCTGATCGTGGTGATGGGGCACGAATGCTGCGGGGCGGTGACGGCTGCCGTCCAGTGCGCCGAAGCCGGGAGCATGCCCGACAATCCGAACATGAAGGGGCTTCTGAGCCATCTCTTGCCGGTGGTGGACCGAGCCCGGGAACAGTCCGGGCTCACCGGGGGCGAGCTGGTGGAAACCGTGGCCACGGAAAACGCCGCCGACGTGGCGGCCCGCATCCTGGAGCAAAGTCCGGATCTGGCAGCCATGGTGGCTGACGGCGCTCTGGGAGTGGTTTGGGCGAAATACTCCATCGCCACCGGAGAGGTGTCCTTTGGTGACTGGGCATCCTTGAGTTGACCAGCCCCTGAATCCGTGACGAAAAGATTGAAAAACTTTCAGGAGCCCCATAACAGCCGGTTGAAAAACTCGGAATTTGCAGCCTGTTCAAAAACGATGAGATGCAAGGCGCGC
>JBKHBM010000011.1:0-64977 GCA_046542385.1 Desulfatibacillaceae bacterium
ACCCGGTGGGTGAAAGGATTTTTCGCCCTTGCGGGGCGGCCTCATGCGGCGCGTCCGCGGCGTCAGAGCCCGGCCGGCGTACTTCAGTACAGCCGGCAGGTCTCTTCCTTGCATCCGCACCACCTGAGACCGCTCACGGATTCAGGCATTATATTCCATTCCGGGGGTAAATCGCAAGAACGGCGCGCCATGGAGAAACGGACCGGCCTTCGCCCCGCTCATCGGCCGGCCGGTTTCCGCAATGACGTGCCCTGGCGGGGAAGCCAAAGGTTCTTGTCTTGCACCGCCACTCCTGCTATGGTCGCCGATCCGGTCTTGATCTTTTGGGAACAGGACCAATCTTGTGAGGGCGACAACTTCGCCGAAGTCCAAAAAACAGGTTTGTTGGAAGGAAGGAAAATGGAAGAGAACAAGGCATCCGCGGCACATATACAGCCCATGCAGCTTACGGGCGAAAGCCGCTTTCAATTCGAGTGCGGGAAGGACCTGTCCTGCTTCACCCAGTGCTGCCGGGGACTGGACCTCGTACTCACTCCCTATGACATCATCCGGCTCAAGCACCGCCTGGGTCTGGATTCCGAACAGTTCCTGGCCATCTACACGCAGCCCCGGCTTCTGTTGCAGACGGACCTGCCCGTCCCCACGCTGAAACTGCTGGACGACGAGGAAAGCTCCTGCCCCTTCGTGCGCGACGACGGCTGCATCCTGTACACGGACCGGCCCACCGCATGCCGGTACTATCCCATCGGTTCGGCCACCATGCGCCCCCAGTACGCGGACCAGAGCGAGAACTGGTACTTCTTCGTGAAGGAGCCGCATTGCAAGGGATTCGAGGTGGAAAAGGAGTGGACGGTCGACGAGTGGCGCACGGACCAGGATGTGGTCCGGTACGACGAAGCCAACGCCCCGTGGTACGACCTGGTGGTGCGCAAGCGCTCCATTCCCCACAACGTGAAGTTCAATGAAAAGGCCAAGTCCATGTTCTTCATGGCTTCCTACAACATGGACCAGTTCCGGCGCTTCGTGTTCGAAAGCTCGTTTCTGAACCTGTTCGACCTGGACAAGGAACGTATCGGGAAGGTGCGCGAGGACGACGTGGCCCTGTTGCACCTGGGTTGCGACTGGATCCGGGGCGTCATGTTCAAGCAGGGTCCCTTCCAGCCGGACGAGGAAACCGCGAAGAAGAGGGAAGCCGCCCAAAAAAGCGAATAACGCGGCTATCGCGATTGCCTGAAAAAAAACGGGCGGGCGGCCACCAGTGCCGTCCGCCCTCGTCATTTCCGGCATCTCCGGGTCGCTGATCCTCAATACCCTTCGTAGCAAAGCGCGGAAATGGCCTTTTCATCATACAGGCGTTCCCGCACGTCGATCCCGAACTGCTCCTCCAGGGGCCGCAGTATCTCCGGGTTGTTGTCCCACACCCTTCTCGCCGCCGTGAGCACAACGTCCATGCCCTGCCCGGTCATTTTCCCAAGGGGCCTCCGGCAACGTCCGCCCGGCATCCCCAAAAGCGCCATCAGCGTCTTCACGGCCAGGGGGTTGCGCGCCCGGCACACGACCTTGCCGAATTTCGTGTCCTCCACGGTCTTTACAGTCACCAGGCCGAACAGAGGCTTGAGCGCCGCCTCCAGTTCCGCGGCCTCGTCCATCCTGCCGGCCAGCGCGTGGCGCACCATTTGGGACACAGCGGCCGGGGCGATGTTGGAGAGTACGGAAATCACGCCGTTGCCCTTGATGGTCCCGTCCTTTGCCATGGCCATGGTCTTGTCGTCGTCGCCGGAAAGGATGGAGAAATCCGGACCGCACAATTCACGGGTTCTGCGCATGTTGTCGAGGTCGCCGGTGGCCTCCTTGACCGTGTTCACGTTCCCGTGTCGCTCGGCGGCCAGGGCCAGGTCCTCGGGAAACATCTGGGCGCCGGTACGGCCCGGAATGATGTAGGGAATGACCTCCATGTCCGGGAATTCCGCCGCTACCGGCTCCACGTATTCGCGCCGGATTTCCAGGGAGCTGGGGCCGTTGTAGTAGGGATCCACCAGCAGGACCGCGTGGGCCCCGGCTTTCGCCGCGGACCGGGTCCCCTCGAGTGTCTCCCTGGTGTTGTTGCTGCCCTCTCCGGCAATGACCCTGCAACGGCTTCCGGCCCTTTCGCACACCCGTCGGACCACGAGGTTGTGCTCCTCCCAGGTCAACGTCGGGCTCTCGCCCGTGGTGCCCACCGCGAGGATGCCGTCGACCCCTCCGGCGATCTGGAATTCGATGAGGGCGTCAAGGCCCCCCGTGTCCACTCCATTGTCGTCAAACGGCGTCACCAGTGCCGTGTAGCATCCTGTCAACATGTCTTCACCCCACTCAGGAAATGTGCGTGCCCCGAATTCGCCCGTCGTCGCGAAATTTCGCCATTCATCGTTACCGCAGCCCATTCTACTACCTTTTCCGGGGTATTTTGTAAAGCCCGGATGGGCCCTCGTCCGCACTGTCGTCGACCCGGCCGGGGAGGCCCGCCCAAGCCTCGCGAAAGGCGCCCTACCTGATGAGGCGGATGAACCATCCCGAGCGGTGCGCCCGGGCCATTGCCCGTACCGTCGCCCTCCGGGCCATTCGCAATGCCGGCCGCGTGGCCGCGGGCGGACAGGCCGGCGGTTCCCCGGTTTTGTGGAATGACGCCAGCCAGGCAAGGGCCTCCATGTCCCCGCCCCGGGCGCGTATGATGGCCCATGCGCAGGGAAGGTCCTCCCTGACCGCGCAGGGACCGGGCTGGTCCGGCGCCTTTTTGCACGGTCCGTACATCCGTTTTTGAGGGCAGGCGTGCACCGGGCAGATGCCAGCCGTATGGGTGAGCACGCAATGGCCGCAGCCGGAGCAGACGCCCGTGGCGACCGGGTCGTCCGAGTCGGAGATCACGCCGCTGCCCAGGGAGTTCAAGGCGCCGACTATGGGCACGCCGGGCGCGGCGAGGTGGGCCGCCTTGATTCCTCCGGCGCAGGCCAGGATCACCAGGGCGTCGCACCTTTTCGGAGAGACGTAGCGCGCCACCGCCTCGCGCATCACCTTTTCCGAGCAGCACGGCAGCACCTCCCTGCCGCGGACCGTACGGATTCCCCATCCGGCCAGCATGCGCCGCGCCCTCTTCAAACCCCGGGCGCCGCCGGTGCCGCACAGGTTGGCGCACACCGCGCAGGAAAGCACCACGACCCTTTTCGAGTCGCCCAGGGCCCTGCGTATCTCCGCCTCGGGCTTCCATTCCGTAAGCAGCAAGTTCGCCTCCCCGGTCAATCCACGATATGGGCCGGCACCTTGCGCAGGAAACCGGCCGCCCTCCTGGCCAGCGTACGGTAAATGAGCATCCTGCGCGTGGACAGCGGCTTGTTTTGCTCGTCGCCGAACGCGTACAGAAGTTCCTCGGGCATGTAGCGAAGCCGCACCCCGGCAAGGGGCGCTGTCGCGCCCAGGGTCAAAAAGCATCCGGGGCAGTTCAGCGCCACGTCCCGGGTGCCGGACGCCCATATTTCCCGGTACTTCTTCCACTGGGCGGGAAGCAAACTTTTGGCCGGGTTCGTGTCCCGGGCCAGGCTGGCCGCCCCGCAGGAAAGGCCGTCGCAGCCGTTGTGGCCGAGGTTCCGGCACTCAAGCCCGGCTGCCTCGTACAGGTTGTTGAGCAGGTTGGAAAAGCCCTCGCCCAGCTCCGAAACATAGCAGGACTCGTGCACCGCCGCCGTGCCCTCCAGGGGCCTGGACAGGCGGATTTCCCCCCGGTCCAGCCGGTCCGCCATCCACTGGTACATGGACACCACGTCGAACGGCAGGGTCCGGCCCGTGGCCCTGGGCATCACGTTGGTCAGAAAGTTGTAGCAGGAACCGCAATAGCAGACCAGCCGCTCGCAATCCAGTGACGCCAGCCTTTCGTACACGTCCGCGGCCTGCTTCTCGTAAGCCTTCCAGGAGCCCACCCGGTAATGGAGTTCTCCGCAGCATCCGTCCCGGGGACCGTACTTGGCCAGCGGAGCCAGCACGTCGGAGGCGTCGATGTCCGCGCAGGAAAGCCGGCCCACGCACCCCACCCACAGCACTTCCGCGGCTCCATCGGGCGGCTGCTCCCAGCGGTCCAGCACCTCTTTCTCACCCGGGGAAAGCGCCTCGTACAGGTCGGAGAAGAAATTGGGGGTACACGTCCCGTTCAGAAAATACGGGATGGCGGCGGTGATCCGGTCCGGCCTGGCTTCCATCACCCTGTGCAGGATGAGGTCATGGGGCCGCAGTCCCTCCGGACAATAGTCGTTGCAGTCAAAGCACAGCGTGCATCGGCTCATCACCCGGCCCGCGTGCCGCCCGTCCACCAGCCGCCTCATCTCCTCGGCCGCCTCCGCCTTGTCCAGTCCCAGGACCGGGCATCGGGACAGGCACTCGCCGCAGGCTTTGCACCTGGTCCAGTCGCTTGTTTCCTTGTATGCCATAATACGTGATCCGGCGCGGGACGCGTTGCCGCGCGCCGTCCTTTCCTTTCGCTGCCCGGAAGATTCCGGGGAATCGGATTGGTGGCAAGGGAAGCCAGACAATAGCGCAGGCTGGTATCCAATGCAACATTCCGGGTTTTTCCTTGCGCCCGGTACCCGGTCCGTGGGAAGGTGTACCGGAGCAAGATGCCATAATCGGATGGAGGTTTGACATGAGCACAGTGAAGAAAATCCTCGCCGCATTGTTCGTCGCCGCCTTCCTGGCGGCTACCGGATGCGGGGACAACGCCGAGGAGGAGCCGGCGGCCAGGGGCGACCACGTGATGGGCGGCTATACCAGGGCCGTGGACAAGGCCAGGGACGCGGAACAGAACGTGAAGGACCGCCAGGAAGACGTCGAGAAAAGGCTCGACCAGCTCAACCAATAGCGTCCCAAGACGTCGATGATACGGATTACGCCGAACATTTCCATAGACGAGTCCGAAGTCACCATGGACTTTGTCCGGGCCTCCGGGCCCGGCGGCCAGAACGTGAACAAGGTGGCCTCCGCGGTACAGCTTCGTTTCGACGCGGCCGGCTCGCCTTCCCTGCCGGAGGACGTCCGCCAACGGCTCATGGCCCTGGCCGGATCCCGTCTCACCGAATCCGGCGAGATCGTTATCGACGCACGCAGGCACCGCAGTCAGGAAAGAAACCGTCAGGACGCCCTGGACCGCCTGGCCGAATTGATACAAAAGGCCGCGTACCGGCCCCCGAAGAGAAAAACGACCCGTATCCCGAGGGCAGCCAAAAAGCGGCGACTGGAAGGCAAGCGCAAACGCGGCGAGAAAAAGAAACTGCGGAAGCCGGTCCGCCGGGACGGGGAATGACGGGCCCGGACTCGCGTCCGGCCTTGCCCATGCCCTGAATCCGGGAGACCGCTCACGGATCCGGGTTTTTGTCACGGATTCAGGCATACTCCACGAGGGAAGCATGGAAAGAAACCTTGCTGTTTTTCGGCTCGCCGCCGTGGTGGCGGCCCTGCTGCTACTGCTTGCCGGCATTGCCGGTTGCGGCCGGGACGAGTCCGCGGACACGGCCATGGCCGTGGACTGGGCCTCCTCCTATGAGGCGGGCATGGCCCGCGCCCGGCAAACCGGCAAGCCCGTCATGCTCGTGTTCCACGCGGACTGGTGCCACTGGTGCAAAAAACTCGAGGAGGACGTCTTCACCAGCCCCAAGGTCGGTCAGGCCTCGGAAAGGCTGGTGAACGTCCGGGTGAACACCGACAACAACCAGGAACTGGCCCGCAAGTACAAGGTGCGCTATCTGCCCACCGTGTACTTCCTTCATCCGTCAGGCGAAATTCTTGACGAGTTCCAGGGTGACCGCACCCCCAGTGGATTTGTCCAGGCGATGGAGAGGGTGGCCGGGCAGGCCGGCAAGGCGGGCTGACGCGCAACCGGGCCGCCGCCCCCTTTAAAAAACCGTCCCGGAGCCGGGCCGGACGAGCCGTTTGGCCGGATTTCATTTACCGTGCTTGAAATGCGCCCCTGCTCTGGGGTAGACTACGGCCCATACCGGCTTCGCACGCGGCCCCCAACCACGCCAACCCCAACCGGCTACGCCCCTGCGGCGTCCCCCCTCATGGTCGCCTATGTACGAGGACAAGGAACTACAGGAGTATCGCGACCTACTGAAGGCGCCCACCCACTTCGAGGAGGGGTTCGACTGGAAGACGGTCGTCGGCGCGGTGTTCATCGGCTTTTTGATGATGCCGGGCAGCATGTACCTCCAGCTTGTCATCGGCCAGGGCATCGGCCCGGCGGCCCGGTGGGTCACCATCATCCTGTTCGCTGAAATCGCGCGCCGCTCCTACACGGAACTCAGGCAACAGGAAATCTTCCTCCTCTATTACATGGCGGGCGCGGCCCTGGCCTCCCCGTTTTCCGGCCTGCTGTGGAACCAGTACCTGGTCCAGTCCGACGCGGCCAAGATGCTGGGCCTTACCGAATACATCCCTGACTGGATCGCGCCACAGCCCGGCGCCGACTCCCTGGTGGAGCGGACCTTCTTCCACCGGGACTGGCTCATACCCATCCTGTTGCTTGTCGGCTCCCAGATCATCCAGCGGGTGGACCATTTCGGGCTTGGCTACGCCCTGTACCGCATCACCTCGGACGTGGAGCGTCTGCCCTTTCCCATGGCCCCGGTCGGCGCCCTGGGAACCATGGCCCTGGCGGAAAGCACCGAGGACAGGCAGAAGTCCTGGAAATGGAGGGTCTTCTCCATTGGCGGGGTCATCGGCCTCATTTTCGGCGGCGTCTACGTGCTGCTCCCGGCGGTGACAGGCCTCTTGTTCACGGAACCCGTGCGTCTGATTCCAATCCCGTGGATCGAACTCACCCCCCATACGGAGGGCGTGCTTCCGGCCGTGGCCACGGGGCTGCAACTGGATCTGGGCCTGATTTTCGTGGGCATGGTCCTGCCGTTCTGGGCGGTCCTCGGCGGTTTAGTGGGCCTCATGATCACGGTGGCCGCCAACCCGTTTCTGCACCGCGCCGGAGTCCTGACCCGATGGCATCCGGGCATGGAAACCGTGGACACGGTGTTCGCCAACAACTTCGACTTCTACATGAGTTTCGGCATCGGCCTGGGCGGGGCCATCGCCGCCATAGGCATCTGGCATGTCCTGCGGTCCTTTTCCAAGGCCCAGAGGGCGCAGCGGGGATCCTGGCGGGACCTGTTCACGCCGCCGCCGGGCAGGGGCGATTTCAACTTCTGGATATCCATCGCCATCTACGTGGGTTCCACGCTGGCCTATGTGGCTCTGTGCATGTGGCTGGTGCCCACGTTCCCGTGGGTTTTCTTCCTGGCCTACGGGTTCGTATACACCCCCCTGGTCTCCTATGTAACGGCCCGCATGGAGGGTATCGCCGGCCAGTTCGTGAGTTTGCCGCTCGTCCGGGAGGCGAGCTTCATCGCCGGGGCCCGGTTCTTCGGATACCAGGGCATCGAAATCTGGTACGCGCCCATCCCCATACACAACTACGGCGAGGCCACGGTGCACTTCCGGGAGATCGAGTTGACCGGCACCAGCATCCGCGGCGTGATCAAGGCGGAGATCGTGGTCTTTCCGGTGGTCATGGTGGCGAGCCTGTTGTTCTCCCAGTTCATATGGCGGCTTGCGCCCATCCCGTCCTCGGCGTACCCGTACGCGCAGGAGATGTGGCACCTTCAGGCACTCAACACACTGCTCATGCAGACGTCCACGCTGGAGGGCAACTCCGTGTTCTTTCAGGCCCTGAAGGGCATGAACGTGCTCGCTGGGTTGGGATTCGGGGTGATCGCCTACATGCTGCTCACCTTGTTCGGGCTGCCGGTGATGCTCGTGTATGGCGTGGTACGCGGTCTGGGCCAGACGACGCCCCACGGGCTGATACTGGAAGTGGTGGGGGCGCTGCTGGGTCGCTTCTTCTTTCTCAAGCGGTACGGGACCATGTGGCGACAATACGCTCCCGTGCTGCTTGCCGGGTTTTCCTGCGGCATGGGCCTGACCGGCATGTTCGCCATGGGCTTCACCCTCATCATGAAGTCCCTTGGCCGGCTGGCGTATTGACCCGGTTCGTCCGGGCATGACTGAATCCGTGAACGGTCCCGGGCAGTGCGGGCTCTGGCGGCGCGGGCCGAAAAAGCCCTTCACCCGTCGGGTGAACCCTGAAATCCGTGTAGAAACGTGCGAGAAGCCGGTATGACGGGGCGTTTCATGGATTGCCCAAAATCCTCGTCACGGTTTCACGTCCTGTTTCCCTGCCGAGACGGGGCACCCCGTCGGTTTATTCCGGGGCAGGCAGCCGTTGCGCGCCACCTCTTCCAGGCGGTCGCGGTCCACGAAACGGATGCGGCTGCGCCGCACATCTATCAGTCCCTGTTCCTGGAGCTTGCCGAACACGCGGGAAAGGGTCTCGGGAATGGTTCCCAGCAGGTTGGACAACTGGGTCTTGGATATCGTCAGACTGGCTCCCTCGGCGTCGTTCTGCTCTTCCGACAGACCCAGGAGATAGGCGGCAAGGCGGCTGGGCACGTCCTTCAATACCAGGTTTTCAATCTGCGTGGCGAAATCGCGGAGTCGCATTGACAACACGCCCAGCATGTTCATGGCCAGGGACGGATTCTTTCCGATAAGGTCCACGAAGCTTTTTTTGGGAAAGAACAGGCAGGTGGTTTCCTCAAGGGCTTCGGCATTGGCCGGAAAGGACATCCCCGCGTAGACGGCGACCTCTCCGAAAGGTTCACCGGGTTCTATGATGTGCAGGATCTGCTCCCTGCCCTCCGGTGACATCTTGTACACCTTGACCCGTCCCTCGGCTACGAGGTAAAACCCGTTGGCCGTGTCGCCCTCGTTGAAAACAAGCTCGCCCTTGGCGAAACCACGCTTGTCCGCTATGTTTTTCACGGCCTCCAACTGGTCCTCGTCCAGACCCGAAAAGGTCATGCACCTCGAGAGTATGCCGGTGGTGTCCATGGTTTCTTCCCTCGTACGTTCGGCCGCGACTCGATATCAGGGGAGCGTGCCGGGCTTTGCCTTGCCGGCCGCCTGTTCGAAAACGATGAGACGCAAGGCGCGCGAATTCCGGGGGAGGTTGGCGTACAACCAGTACGTCGCATCGACGGAAAACAAAGCGCGTGCGGCGCGGATTGCGTTTTTCAACTGGCTGGCAGGCCAAAATTTCATTCCCAGGGATCGGCCTCCGGGGGCGCGCCTATGCCGCAGGGCAGGTCCCGGGTCTTGAGCCGCACCACCCAGGCGTGGGGTATGTCCACGATGGTTCCCCATCCGCTCATCTCCTCGATTCCCTGTCCGCCAAGACGCGGATACCCCGAGGCGCCGTCCGGCAGGATCACGTGGGTGACGCCGTAGCGCCACACCAGCCGGCATATGGTCTCGGTTGGTTCGTTCGGAAGCAGGACCGTGGGGCGTCCGGCATGCCACGCAACCCGCAGCGGGTGCCACGTCAGCAGCACCGCGTCGTCAGGCAATGTTTCGTTCAGCGCCTTGCAGGTCTCCAAAAACTCCGAGTGCATGCCTGTTTGTTGCCGTTTTTCCGCCCACGTCTGCACGGCGGGCAGCAGGAAGGAAAAACAGAGGAAGCCAGCCACCAGGACGGCGTACCCCGCGAATGACCAGCGGGAGAATCCGTCTTTCCTTTCGGAAGATCGTTTGCCCATCCAGCCCAGGGCGCCGCACGCCAGGACCGCCGTCAGCGGTATCCAGAAAAGGTAATACCGTTGCTCCGTGTGAACGTGGAAGGAGACCACCAGGATCGTGGCGGCCGAGTACAGGACGAAAACCGCGGCAAAGGCCCGGCCCCGGTTCGAGGAAACGAACCAGGCGAACAGGGCGAGGAACAGGAAGACGACGGGGACGATGTGGTTGTGTCTGATCATTTCCCCGAGTATTACCAGCTCGTTCACGCCGTACCGCAGCTTTGCAAACGCCGGCACTTCCGGCTTGTAGTAGTCCCCATTGTCCGGGATCGGAAAAAGCCTCTTGAAAATGGGTTTATGGGTAAGATCGGATTCTATGTCGCGTACGTTGCCCTCCACGTAATCCTTTACGGAAATCGAATGAAAGGAGGCCCCCAGGGGAGACAGCCAGGTGCCGTACAGGGAGTAGTTGCGCAGCGTGTACGGAGCGGAAAGCAGTACGAAGAAGAAGGCGAAGATCACGAGCGCGGCCACCTGCCTCTTGGCCTTGAACAGCCCGGGGCGTCTGGCCTGCTCGTACACCGCCTTGATCAGGAAGGCGGCCACCCCGGCCGCGCACAGCAGCAGGCCCAGGGGTTTCTGCAGAAGGGCAAGGCCCACGGCCACGCCGGCGACCATGGCGTAACGCCTCTGCGGTATCTCGGTGGCCAGCAGCCGGGCCAGGCACCACACGCCCAGCAGCGTGAGCAGTGTCTGGATGATGTCGTTGCGCGCCGAGTACGCGTAGACGTGCAGGTCGGCCGACGCCAGGCAGACGGCCGCGGCGAGCAGGCCGATGCGGGGCGTGAAGGCCCAGGAGCCCGCGAGCCACGCCAGAATCACCAGTAGCAGGTAGGCCGCGACATTGACCATCTTCGCCGTGGCGGTGTCGACCTCGAACAACGCAAAGGCCCCGGCCGTTATCACGGCCTGCAGGGGAGGCCAGTAGTCCTCCTGGTGCACGACGCTGCCGTAAGGCCTGACATGGTGCCAGATGGAAGGCATCTCAAGGCCCCGCCCCTCACTGAGGCTCCTTGCCAACAGGGCGTAAGCGGCAGCGTCCTCGCTTCCTATGCAGGGATCGTCCAGGGCCATTCGGTAGTTGAGGTATCCCACCACGATCAAGGCGCAGATCATGACCACCGCGGCGGCGACTCTCAACGGATGCACGGATTTGTCCACGAAAACTCCCGGGACGGCGATTTTCCGGCCGTAGTGTTGTTTCCGGCGGCTACCCAGCCCGTATCTCCTGCCTCATGAACACGGCGTATGCCACTCCGAACAGGACGAACACCACGGCGACCAGGGTGGAGATGTACGGCCAGACGACGGACAGGCTGGCCCCGAAGTCCAGCGGGTTCTTGAACCGGTCCAGGAAGTAGCTGCCCTGGGGACCCAGTATGGCCCGGCTGATGAACTCCTCGTCGCCGCTGGTCTTCCGCCACGGGTCCACGATGGTGGCCGTGGCGCTGCGGTACAGTTCCGTGGGCGAAGCCAGGCTAAGGGTGCGCTGCACCCGGTAGTTGGCCATGATGCCCTCCCGGGTCACCATGCCTCCCCTGTCCGGTGGACGCACCGCGTCCGCCGCCACCATGGCGGCGTAGGGCGCGAAGAATGTGAAGAATATCCACACGGCCACGGCCGCCATCGCGGAGGTGGCGATGCCCCGGAACAGGATGGAGAACAGGATGGACACGGCCAGCCACAACGCCACGTAGAATACGCTGATTATGTAGAAGACCGCAAGCCTCATGACCTCCCCGGAGGAGGGCACCAGGCCGAAAACGGCCATGGACAGACCCGTGACCAGGAGGAATATGGCGGCAAGCGACGTGGCCAGGACCAGCGCGCCGGCCAGAAACTTGCCGGTGATCACCGCGTCCCGGTAAATGGGCTGGGCCAGGATTTTCGCGAGCGTGCCCTGGGAACGCTCCCGGTTCACCGCGTCGAATCCCAGGATCAGGCCCAAAAGCGGCCCGAACAGGGCGATGAACTGAATCAGGGAGAACAGGCCGCCCGAGGTGGTGAACAGCAGAAGGAAAACCTGCCCGCCGGCCTTGCCCTCGGCCAGCATGGACCGGAGGTGCATGCCCGCCATGTGGGTGGTGATCACGGAAACCATGGCCACCAGGGCCAGAAGGATCACGAACCGGCTGCCGGAAAAATGGTCGGCAAGCTCCTTGCGCGCGATGGTCAGCATACCGTTCATTCGGGGCCTTCCTCGAAATACCTGAGATAGATGTCGTCCAGGGTGCGACCCGCCGCCTCCGGCCCGTCGCCGGCCAGTTCATCCAGGGTGCCGCAGGCGACCAGTCTGCCACCGGACATGATGCCCACCCGGTCGCAGATGCGTTGCACCTGCCTGAGGTCGTGGGAGGACAGCATCACGGTCATCCCGTTGTCCCGGGCCAGGTCGTGGATGAACCGGACGATTCTGTCCGCGCCGGAAGGGTCCAGCCCGAGGGTGGGTTCGTCCAAAAACACGACGCGGGGCCTTTTCACCAGAATCTCGGCGATGCCCAGCCGCTGGCGCATGCCCCGGGAGTAGGCGGCCAGTTTCTTGTCCCCGACGTCGGCAAGGCCCACGGTATCGAGCACCCCGTCGATCAGGGAGCGGCTATCGGCCTTGTCCATGCCGTTGAGCGCCGCCACCAGCCCCAGGTTCTCCCTGGCGTTCATGTCCGGGTAGAATCCCAGGTTTTCCGGAAGATAGCCCACCTGCCGTTTCACCGCCACGGCGTCGCGGTTGGGATCGAGGCCGCAAACCCGGGCCGTACCGGCAGTCGGCTCGGTGAGACCCAGAAGCATGAGCAGGGTCGTTGTCTTGCCGGAACCGTTGGGGCCCAGGAAACCGAATATCTCGCCTTCGAGGACGGAGAGATCCAGCCGGTCCACCGCCATCTGTCTGCCGTAGCGCCGGGACAACGCCCGGGTGCGGATCACCTCGTTGGTCTCCCCGGACATGCCTACCTCCTGCCCAGGATCACGAACAGGGCGACGAGGCCTGCGATCACCAGAAGGATGATGGCGATGCCGACCCAGCCCCAAATGGTGGGAGCGTTCACGGTCACGCGAAGGTCCATGGTGTCCGTGGTGTTGTTCTCGCCCTGGGCCGTGAGGGAGACCGAGTAATCACCCACCATGGCGTCCTCCGAGGGTTTAACCCGGACCTCGACCTGGCGCAGTTCGCCGGGTTCCAGCAGGTCCACGGTTTCCGGGGTGAAAACGACCTCCCAGTTTTCCGGTTTCACGCTGATCAGCTCGATGCCCCGGTTCGGGGCGGAACCCGTGTTCTTCACGTACACGGAAATGTTGCCGGTCCGGCCCTTTTCCGTCTTGAGGGACAGGACGCCGGATGGAGTGCCCAGGACCAGGCGATAGTTGCCGGTGATGACGACGGAAAGCTCCGTCTCCACCTGCTCGCCGTCCGCGGACACCAGCACTTTGATGGGGTATTCGCCGGCCTCGGCCATGCGGGGCGGATCCACTTCCACCCGGAGATTCCTGGATTCCCGGGACTTGAGCCGCATGCTGGATATGGTTTTTTCCTCGTAGGAGGGTTTGAAGGTCACGTCCCAGTCCGGCGGCGTCCTGGCGGTGAAGGCCACCGTCTGCTCGACGTCCAGGGCGTTGTCCACGTCCAGGGAGAACTCGAAACGGGAGTCGGAGCTGCCCTTGAGGATGGGGTAGCTGGTGCCCACGCGCACCGCCTGTCCGCCGGCCTCGGCCCCGGCGGGTTCGCACGTGACCGCCAGCGTCGCCGAGTCCTTGAGCCCGCCGTCCGCCGTGGCCGCGGTTACCCGGAATTCGTATGTGCCCGGGGCGGTGCCCTCGGGCGGCGTGGCACGGAAGGTGAGGGTGGAAAAGTCCTCCCCGGGGACGTTCACTCCCCGGGTCTCGAAGGTGAACGTCTTGATGCTCGTATCCCAACCCTCGGGCGCCCTGTCCAGGGACAGGCGGACGTCTTCGTCCCGCTGGCCGAAGTTGCGCACCAGAAGGTCCACGCTCACGTCCTCGCCAAGGGGCAGGGTGATGTCGAAATGCTCGAAGGCGACGGAAATTGCGCGGGGCCCCCCGGCCGCCGTGGCAGGCAGGGTGACGATCAGAGCCAGGATGAAAAGAACCACGGGAACAAGCCAACCACCGTACCCACGTCTCATGAATGCACGACCTCCGGATTCGGGTTTCGGGAACAATACGTCCAACATCGCGAACTCCGGGCCGCTCGCAACCCGGGCTGTTACAGGGCCCGCATCCACTCGGGCTTCAGCGCGATTTTGCCTTCCAATGCTTCGCCGATGCGGGCCAGAACCTTGTCCTTGTCGCGGGGCAGCTCCGCCTTGACGGGCAGGTAGTTGGACGCGTGGTTCGCGTGGAACAGCCCGCCGGACAGGTTGGTATGCGCGATCATGGTGCCGAGCTCCGCCAGCATCTGCTGGGGCCCTATAAGCTCGAAATCGCCCTCTTCGTACTCCTTGTACATGTCCGTGCCCGGGATCAGCATGAGGGCCAGGGCGCCCACGTACTCGGGATCTATCTCGGAAAGCACCCGCCCGGTTTCCCTGGCGTGCTCCTGGGAACGCTCCGGGCCGGCAAGCCCCAGCAGCACGGTGATGGACAGCCTGATCCCGGCGTCGCGGATCTTCCTGCCCTCCCGGATCATCAATTCGGAGTCGCCGAACTTGTGCACGTTCTTCAAGGTCACGTCGTCGCCGGTTTCGAGCCCCATGTAGGCGATCTTGAGGCCGTGCTCGCGCAGTTCCTTGAGTTCCTCCAGCGACTTCATCTTGATGGCCTTGGCGTTGGCGTAGGTGCCGATCCGGTCCACCCACGGCAGCTTCTCCGCAATGGTGTCCAGTATCCTGAGCAGGCGCTTTTGCGGGATCACCAGGGCGTCGCCGTCGCACAAAAACAGCCGGTTCTGCCGCTTGCAGTACCGGGAGGCGAATTCGATGTCCTCCATGATGATCTCGTCGGGCTTGATCTTGAACCTCTCGCCCTTGTACGCTCCGCAGAAGGTGCACTTGTTGTGGCTGCACCCCACGGTGACCTGGAGCAGTATGCTGTTCGCCTCGCTGGGCGGGCGAATGATGTTTCCTTCGTAATGCATTGTCTTCCCTCGCTGTTTTCCCGAAACCGCTTGTGGTCCCGGGCCTGTTTATACATTTCGCGCGGGGACCGCCGGAAGTGACGTGTCGGCCGGTCCCCCGCGTTCGCTGGCTCCGGCCTGTCAGCCCTTGGGCAGGGTGGCTGTCCTGCCGCCTGAAAGGTCCCATTTGTCCACAACGGCCGCCACCAGCCGGTCCGCGACGTCCGTTCCCTCGGCGTCGCCATGCTGTTCGCCCTCGATGATCTCGCCCAGATGCTGCCTGTGGTCGTCGTCCCTCAGGTCCAGGGGGCCGTCTACCCAGACCATGTGGTTTTCCGTGCGTGCATAGGCCACGATCGGGCCGTGGGGCCAGGAATCGCCCTCCCTCTGGTGGGGCCTCGCCCAGAGCCTGGCTCCGGCCACGTCCACGTCCCGGTCCGGTGTCCTGTAATCCAGCAGTTCCGCGAAAAGTTCCATGGCTGCACGCACCTTTTTCGGTGTCCGGCTCTTCAGCGCGGAAACCAGCCGGTCGCCGATTTCCCGGACGTCGGCCTCGTCAAAGGAGAGGTCCAGGTCCTCGAGGCACATCCGCCGTACATCCGTTACCGTGTCGTCGCCCTTTGTGAGGGCCACGTCCCTGTCGGAGAGGATCCTTTTGGCATTCCGGATGCTGATCATCTCCTTCAGGGTAGGGTTCTTTCTGAGCAGCACGTCGTCCATGTCCGTGTTGTACTGGGGCAACTCGTTGTCCAGGACCAGCACGCGCATGCCCTCGGGCGCGTTCGGCCACACGTAAAGATCCATCTCCCGCTCCCTCTTGTGCTCGTAGGGGAGCATGTCCAGAAGATGCCGCATGGATTCCCTGTCGATCTTCGAGCCGCTGCCCGGAGTTCCCAGGCTGTCGCGCACGTTGTCGGCGAGGGAATCCACCCGGACCTTGGTCTGAAGCTGGTCGGCAAAGGACATGGCCGTATTTCCTTTTTCTTTTCAAATGGCTCGGGCAACCGGATACAGGGGCCTTTCGCCGGCTGCCGCGCCGCTAACCGGGGGTCTTTCCCTTCGGGCAGGGGGGGCCGGCACGGAACGTGCCGAAAAACCGGCGACGGAGCATATGATTTCAAATCCACCACATATATTAAACACCCGGACCACCTGGCGCAACCCCGAACAGCAGTTCCCGGCGAAGGCCGTAAGCAGGTATCTGCCCCGATAGGCTGATGAAAAGGGTGCCGGGGTTGCGTCGGGACCGAAGGCAAGTGTGGCTCGAGTTCCCCTGAATCCGTGGCGAAAATATTGGAAAAACCGGTTCATCCGACCAATGCGGTCCCGGGGGCGGCCCCTTCCTTCCCACCGCACTACCCGAGACTGCCCGGGGATTCCGGGATGCATTATGGCAAAACCGTTCACCAGGCAGTCGTGCATTCGGCGATCCCGGCGGGACGTCAGCAGGGCGTACGGGGAAATCCCGGTTGGAGTTGAAAAAGTTGTTGCATTTTAGGCCGGGCCTGGGTAAACTTTATCTAAGGTGCTGCAATTATTATGAATACTAACATATGCTCTGCAATGTTAAGTAAGTATTAAGTGGCACCGGAACCTGCGGCAAAAGGAGGGCATCATGTCCACGGTAAGTTTTCGACTCATGGACAACAACCACACGGAAAAGGCACGGACCTCCCTGGACCTGACCCCGGAACAGGCAGAGGCGTTGCGCGGCCTGATGGAAGGCATTCGCGACGGCCTGTACTTCCAGGAGAACGCGAGCTTCTGCATCGAGGGCCTTGCCGGCTCCGGTGTGGAGCTGACGGTGGCTGATTTCCGGCAGATGTCTTGACGCGATGGACGCCGCAAGGCGGGAAGAGTGCGCGTGGAACGGTTGCTGAAGGCGCGTGACGGGGATCTGTATCCGAAGTATGTCCAAACCGGCGTGGCGGAGTGAATCCGGTCCCCGGGTTCACTCATGCGCCCAATGAAACGGCCGCCCGGCCGAGGGGGTTGGTCCGTCCCGCCCCCGCTTGAATGAGTCCTTCCCGAGAAATTTCATCATTCCGGTAATTTGTGGGTTGTGGTTGGGCCGGGTTCTTCGTGCGCCCCCGGCCAGTTTATGGCGCCTGGTCGGGCGGAAGCCGGGGGGTGGGCTGGTAGCAAAGGGAGAGGTCTTGTTGTTTGTGGTGAAAAAGGGATTGACAAGGGAGGAGGGCCGGGTGTAGATAGACTGACATGTCAGTCTAAATTAACCCCAGCCAGGAGATCCATCACCATGTTCAGCTTCTCCCTCGACAAAGAACAAAAAATGGTCCGCGACTCCTTTGCCGAACTCGTCAAAAAACTCGTCGCCGACAGTGCTCACGATATGGACGAGGCAGGCGAACTCGACACGGACGCCGTCCAAAAGGCCTGGGAACTCGGCGCTTCCGTCTCCGCCGTGCCCGAGGAATGCGGTGGCCTCGGTCTGCCCGACTCACCTATGCAAACCGTCCTCTGCCTGGAAGAACTCGCCTGGGGCGACGCCGCCTTCGCCGTGGCCGCCACCATGCCCTCCCTGTTCATCTCCCCGGTGCTCAAACACGGCACCGACAAGCAGAAAGACGACTACCTTCCCCCTGTCTGCGGCGAGCAGTACGTGCCCGCCACCATGGCCATGTGCGAGCCCGATATCATGTTTGACGCCGCCCGTCCCAAGTGCCGGGCGGAACGGAAAAATGGTTCGTACGTGATCACCGGTGAAAAATGCTTCGTGCCGGGGGCCAGGGACGCGAAGTACGTGCTGGTGGCCGCCGATTCCGACGACGGACCCCAGTTGTTCATCGTGTCGGGCGACAACCCGGGCATGCAGGTGGGGGATCGGGACAAGGCCGAGGGCTTTTACGCCCTCGACATGTACCGGGTCAAATTCGACAATTGCGAGATACCGGCCGAGGACAGGCTGGGCGGCGACGCCGGAGCCGATTACAGGGACGTCCTGGCCCGCACCCGTACCGGGCTTTCCGCCATCGCCACCGGCATATCCCGAGCCTCCTACGACGTGGCCAGGGAGTACGCGAAAACCCGGGTCCAGTTCGGCGATCCCATCGGAACCCGACAGTCCGTGGCCTTCATGGTCGCGGAAATGGCCTACGAGACCGACGCCATGCGCCTCATGACGTGGCAGGCCGCCTCAGCCCTGGAAGCGGGCAAGGACGCGGTTCGGGAAAGCTACCTCGCGAAGATGTACGTCGGCGAAATGGCCATGAAGGTGTGCGACTACGGCGTCCAGGTCATGGGCGGCCACGGTTACATCCGGGACTATCCCCAGGAACGGTGCTACCGCAACGCGCGGGGGATGGCCATACTGGAAGGCTTCGCAACCGTATAGTCAGCCTGTCATCAGGGCGAGACAACGGTACAATCGACTGTAACCGGCGCGACCGCGCCGTAACAAATTGGAGGACATCATGGCCAACCTGACACCGCCGGAAGCCGTAGACAAGATCAAAAACGGGATGCACCAGCTCGCCAAGAGCGTCCTGCGGCCCATCTCCCGCAAGTATGACGAGGCCGAACACGAATACCCGAAGGAGCTGGACGTCTTCAGGGGCATCCAGGTCATGGGCGGAAAGAAGAAAAAGGACGGAGACAAGGACAAGGGCAAGAAGAAAAAGGAATCCAACGGCAAGGTTGGAAGCAACCTGGGCACCATCCTGTCGGTCGAGGAAATGTGCTGGGGCGACGTGGGGCTTCTGCTCTCCATCCCCAACGCGGGGCTGGGCAACGCCGCCATCTCCGCCGTGGCCACCGAGGAACAGCTGGAACGCTTTGGAAAGAAGTGGGCCGCCATGGCCATCACCGAGGCGGAATCCGGCTCCGACTCCGGTTCCATCTCCACCACCGCGGAGCGGGATGGCGACGAGTGGGTCCTGAACGGCGAGAAGATATTCGTGACCTGCGCGGACCGCGCCGACTGCGTCGTTGTCTGGGCCACCGTGGACAAGGAAGCCGGCAAGGCGGGAATCAAGTCATTTGTCGTGGAAAAGGGCACACCCGGGTTCACCCTGGACCACCTGGAGCACAAGCTGGGCATCCGCTCCTCGGACACCGGAACCTTTGTGCTGAACAATTGCCGCATCCCGGCGGACAACCTTCTGGGCAGCGCCGAGGTCAAGGGCAAGACGGAAGGCTTCAAGGGCGTGATGAAGACCTTTGACAACACCCGGCCCATGGTGGCGGCCATGTCCCTGGGCGTTACCCGCGCGGCCCTGGACTTCACCAGGGAAAAGCTGGAGGAAGCCGGGTACGTGTTCGACTACGACAAAAATCCGAATCACCTGGCCTCCGCGGTGCGCGAATGGTACATGATGGAGGCCAACCTGGAAGCCATGCGGCTGCTCACGTGGCGCGCCGCGTGGATGGCGGACAACGAGGAGTTCAACAACACGGAAGCCTCCATGTCCAAGGCCAAGGCGGGTCGCTACGGCACGCTCATCACCCAGAAATGCTGCGAGATCCTGGGCCCCCTGGGCTACTCCCGCGAGTACCTCGCGGAAAAGTGGATGCGGGACAGCAAGATCCTGGACATCTTCGAGGGTACCGGACAGATCCAGCACCTCATCATCGCCAGGAACGTTTTGAAAATGTCCAGCAAGGAGCTTCGATAAACCGCACTCCGCGGCCGAAAACCATCGTGCCGATTTCCGGGGGCGCGCCGGCGCCCCCGCCGCAGGAGGCCGCCCCGGAGGGCGAAAAATCCTCTCACCCAACGGGTGAAACGAAGATTTGTTCAAGAACACGCAAAAAGCCCGGTTTATGGGGCTCTTGAAAGTTTTTTCAATATTTTCGTCACGGATTCAGGAAACAGTCTTCCCGGCGTATCAAAGAACACACCGAATCACGCAGAGTCTCCCCGAAAGGAATGGCCTCCGATGTTGCGAAGAACCATCCTGAAAAAGCTGCTGGTATCGCCGGATTTCGAGCAGCAGATGAACCGGGTGCCCAAGGAAGTGGGGTCGCTGGGCTACGACGCCTGGGGCTACCACAAGGACGGTGGCAAAATCGGCCTGTCCCTGCTCAAGCTGCTGTATGACCACTGGTTCCGCGTGGAGCCCCAGGGCCTGGAGAACATCCCGGCAAAGGGACGCGTCCTGGTCATCGCCAACCACAGCGGCCAGATCCCGTTCGACGGCGGCCTCGTCATGATCGCCATGGTCACCAATCCCCATGCCCCGCGCATGCCCAGGACCATGATCGAACGCTGGTTTCCCACTCTGCCGTACGTGAACAACATCCTCAACATGGGCGGCGCCGTGCTGGGCGATCCCATGAACTGCGAACGGATGCTGGAACACGAGGAGGCGGTCATCGTCTTTCCGGAGGGCGTCCGGGGCAGCGGCAAGCTTTTTTACGACCGATACGAGTTGCAGCGTTTCGGCAACGGGTTCATGCACCTCGCCATCGAGCATGACGCCCCCATCGTCCCGGTGGGCGTGGTTGGATGCGAGGAGAGCATGCCGTCGCTCGCGGACATCAAGCCCCTGGCCCGGCTTCTGGGCTTTCCCTACGCGCCGTTGACCATTCCCGCGCCCCTGCCGGTGAAGGTCCGGCTGTACTTCGGCGAACCCATGCGGTATGCCGGACCCGTGGAAAGCGAGCAGCAGGTGGCCGGATACGTGGAGGAGGTCAAGGACGCCATTCGCGGGCTGATCCGGACGGGGCTGTCCGAGAGAAAGGGGTGGTTCAAATGAGCGGGCAAAAAAGGCGGACCGTGGTGGTTACCGGCGCGTGCGGCGCGCTGGCCCGGAGGACGATAGACAGGCTGGCCACCCGGTTCGACGTGGTGGCCGTGGACTTTCGCAAGAAACCCACGGTGGAGACCTGCGCCCACGCGTACCGTGTGGACCTCACCAAAAGGGAGCTCGAGGACGTCTTCCGCAGGCACGAACCCTCCGGCGTCATGCACCTGGGCCGCATGGAGGAGTACGAGGAGCCCGTGAACATCGCGCGGTACAACGCCAACGTCATGGGCACCCAGAACATGCTGGACCTGTGCGTGCAGTACGGCGTCACCAACGTGGTCGTCCTGTCCTCCTTCCACGTCTACGGCGCTCACGCGGCCAACCCGGCGCTCATCGACGAGAACGCGCCGCTGAAGGCCTCGGAACTCACCATGAAGCTGGTGGACACCGTGGAACTGGACAACCTGGTGAACATCTACCTGTGGCGGCACGAAAGCCTCAACATAAGCCTGCTCCGGCCCTGCCACATCGTGGGACCCGGCGTTCGCAACAGCACAGGCCTGCTGTTCTCCAAAAAATGGGCTCCCGTGCTCATGGGGTTCTCCCCGGTGATCCAGCTCATCCACATAGAGGACATGGCCCGCGCGCTCATGCTCTGCTGCTCCAAAAACGTGCGCGGCGTGTACAACGTGGCG
The DNA here is from genome assembly GCA_046542385.1 of Desulfatibacillaceae bacterium. Lineage (GTDB taxonomy): Bacteria > Desulfobacterota > Desulfobacteria > Desulfobacterales > Desulfatibacillaceae > JBKHBM01. The sequence goes on from JBKHBM010000011.1 coordinate 21,170, forward strand.
CCCGCCGACTACGTGGCCCTGCAGGAGGCGCTTGTGCTCTCCGGCTGCCACCGCCTGTTCATCCCGTCGGTGCCGCCGGGACTGCCCGCGAAAATAAGCCGGGTGATGAACGATCCCGCATTCCCCCCGTACCTGGTGAATTACTTCAAGTACCCGGTGATCATCGACGGCTCCCTGTTCGCAAAAACCTTCGGGTTCAAGCCGGAAATGACGTTGCGGGACATCCTGGCGTACTACCGGAAGGAGAAGGAGAAGAAGTAGCAGCCCCCGGAAATGCGCGATCCGCAGTGTTGCGGCTCATTCCTCCACGCCCGTTCCTCTCGCGATGTCCCCGGCAATCACCGCGGCGGCCTTGACCGGGTCCTCCGCGTCGCGGATGGGCCTGCCCACCACGATGAAGTCGGCGCCGTCGCGGATGGCGGAGCAAGGGGTGGCCACGCGGCTCTGGTCGTCCGTACCGGCGGCGCCGGGCATGCGGATGCCGGGGGTGATGGCGAGAAATTCACGTCCGGCGGTCTGCTTTACCGCCCCAACCTCCAGCCCCGAGCAGATCACGCCGGCAAGGCCGGCGTCCTTTGCCATCCCGGCCCGTTCCAGGACCACCTCGCCAAGGGATCTGCCCGGGATGGGGCTCCCTCCGTCGCTGGTCAGGACGGTTACGCCGAAGACGAGGGTGTCCCCACCCGCCTTCCTGGCGGCGGCCTCCAGCATGGCCGGACCGCCGGCGCAGTGCACGGTGGTGCAGAAGACGCCCATGTCCGCGATTACGGCCGTGGCGCGGCCCACAGTCGCGGGGATGTCGTGGAGCTTGAGGTCCAGGAACACGCGGTGGCCGTCGGCAACCAGCCTGCGCACCACCTCGGACCCTGCCGAGGTGTAGAGCTCCAGACCCACCTTGAACACTCCCACCGAATCACGCAGGCGGTCGGCCCAGCCAATAGCGGTGTCCATGTCGGGCACGTCCAGGGCGAATATGATACGGTCCCTCGCTTGTTCCATGATGCGATTCTCCAATGGGGGCGGACGGGCGCCTGAGCGCGCAAGGTTGGAAATGGGGCCTGCTGAAGATCCCGCGGGTCATTCCTCGTCCCTGGCGTTCTTGATTTCCTCCACGCGGTGGTTGTAGTAGGCGATGACTTCCCTGCGGTTCAAAAAGCCGAGCAGTTGCCTGGGATCATCCTCGGCGACCACCGGCAGGCTGTCAATGTTCTTGAGCGTGAAGTTTCGCATCACCATGTTGAGGTCGTCCGACGGCCGGGCCGTGATGATGTCCGGGATGGCGATGTCCTTCATCACCACAAGCGGCTCGATGTCCGGCTCGAACAGCACGCCGCGTACGTCCGTGGACGAAAAGATTCCCGTGAGATGCCGCGATTCGTCGATCACCGGAAAGTAATGCTGCTTGGTCCGCGAAAAGAACTTCTTGAATTCCGAAAAATTCATGGTCTCCGGGATCATGGGCACCCTGTGCAAAAGGTGCATGAGGTCCCGCACGTGGATGGCCTGGAGGATGTCCACGAAGAAGTCGCCCGCGTGGGCCGGGGAGGCGATGCGGTTTCGCGGCTGTTTTTCGTAGATGGTGAAGCTCCTCGAGGCCACGTAGCAGATGGAGCAGACCAGGAGGCCGGGCAGCAGGAGGCGATAGGAGTTGGTCATCTCGCAAACGAAGATGATGGTGGAGATGGGGGTGTTGGACACGGAGGTGAAAAAGCCGGCCATGCCCATGATGACATAGGCCCCGGGCTCGTTGACCAGGTTCGGAGCCAGTGAATTGCCGATGAGGCCCACCACCCCGCCGATGGCGCCGCCGATGACGATGGAGGGGCCGAACACGCCGCCGGAGCCGCCGGAACCTATGGAAAAGGAGGTGGTGAGGATCTTGCCCACAGCCAGGGACAGCAGGAAGGGTATGGTGATTTCCGCGGCGAAATGCCCGGGAAAGAGCGCCATCTGGACGAACCCGTAGCCGAAGGCCAGGGTCCAGGGCATGAAGAAGCCGATGGTTCCCGTGCACAGGCCGCCGATGGCCGGCTTGACATGGTTGGGAATCCTGAGCTTCTTGAAGAATCGGGTGATCCCGTAAAAACTGCGGACGTACATCCATCCCCCGCCCACCAGGATCCATGCAAGGATGAAATAGGGGATCAACTCAAGAGGGTTGCGGAATACATAGTCCTCGGCCTCGAACAGGCTGCCCCAGCCGAACACGAGGCAGAACAGGCAGTACGCCACCACCGAGGACAGGCCCGCCGGAATGATGACCTCGGACTCCAGGTCCGGATCCCGGTACAGGACCTCGGCCGCGAACAGCGCGCCGGCCAGCGGCGCGCGGAAGATACTGCCCACGCCCGCGCCCATTCCAGCGGCCAGCATGATGCGGCGCTGGCGGTCCGACAGATTCAGCCGGGTGGCGAGAAAGGAGCCGAAACCCGCGCCGATCTGTGCGATGGGCCCCTCACGTCCTCCCGAGCCGCCCGTGGTGAGGGTGATGGCCGAGGCCAGGGTCTTGATGATGGGGACCCTGGCCCGGATATGCCCGCCCTTGTGGTGATAGGCTTCGATGGCCGCGTCGGTGCCGTGGCCCTGGGACTCGGGGGCGAACGTGTACACGAGAAAACCGCTTACCAGACCGCCGATGGCCGGCAAAAACAGCAGAATCCACCTGTTGAAGGGGGTGCCGGACGGCTCGTACATGGAATGCTCGCCAAAGGCGGCGGGCGGCCTGTATCCGGCAAGGGTGTCCATGAACAGATGCTGTCCCACCTGGCACAGATAGTGGAAGAGGATGGAGCCCGAGCCAGCGATCAACCCGATGGCCACGAAGCACAGCGACATCTGGATCGTCTGCGCATAGCCCATCTGCGGGCCGACGCCCCTCAGCCACGATTTGACGGTGTGCCACATGGGTTATCCGGACTTCGCCCCTTTCAGATCCTCAACACCCGCGAGGACGATGTCGAACAGTTCCCGCACGTCCTCTTCCTCCAGGCAGGAGAAGGCGACCCGCAGGTCGTTCGTGCCCAGGGAAATCAGGCCCACCCCGTACCTGTCCAGGAGATGCAGGCGCAGAGGCTCCGACTCCACGTCCTTGAGCTTGAGACACATGAAGTATCCGCTGTTGAACGGATAGGGCTCGAAGGCGTCCTTGTATTTGGGGTCCTCCAGAACCTCGGCCACCTTGCGGGCGCGGGCCCGCAGAATATCCCGCTTTTCCGCCCGCTGCCGCTCGTAGGCCCCGTTTTGCATGGCGCCCAGCACGATGGACTGGGAAAGGTGCGACGCATTTGAAATGCTGCCGCGAACCGCGCCCGCCGTCTTCTTCTCCAGGGCCTCGTACACCGCGGCCTCGTCGCCGGAGATTTTCGCGCCATAGGTGACGAACCCCACGCGCAGGCCCCAGACGAAGTCCTCCTTCGTGGCGCCGTCCAGCTTGATGGCCACGATCCGTTCATGCAGGCCGGAAAGGCGCGCGAACACCGATTCCTTCACGCATTTTTCATCGTAGAACAATCCGAAGTAGGCGTCGTCGCACATCGCTACCACGTTGGTCCCGGCTTCCGCCACTTCCAGCAGGGCCCTGGTGATGCCGTCGGCCTCCGCTTCTGTCGGCGTGTACCCGGTGGGATTGTTCGGAAAATTCAGCATGACCGCGACCTTGTCGTTTGCAGCGGCTTCCTTCCTGACGCACTCTGTGAAAGCAGCCACGTCAAAGCCCCCGTTGCCGTCGAACAGCCGGAATGGTGAAAACCGCACGCCGCGGCGCACGGACAGGATCAGGTTATAATTGCCCCAGAACATGTCGGGCATGACCACCACGTCGCCGGAGCCCAGCCACATGTCGCCCACCAGGGCTATGCCGTGGGTAATCGCCTGGCTCACCACCGGCAGGCTCACCGTCTTCCCGGCAAGCCCAGGGTTCTTCCTGTACAGGGCATCCTTCCAGGCGGCGCGAAGGCCGGGAAGTCCGAAGGACGGAGCGTAGGTCAGGGACTGCTCCGGCGCCAGGCCCCCGATGTACTCGCAAACAGCGGGCAGGACCATGGCGCCGCCCTTTTCCGTTGCGATGCCGATGGTGGCGTTGAATTTGTGGGCCTTTTGTCTGGCCTCCGCGCTCTGGCTGAGGATGCCCTTGGGAAAGAAGAGGTTGTGCCCCACGGGCGAAAGCATTTCAAGAACGTGGGGGTTTCCTTTTTCGATGATCTGGTTGAGTTCCTGCGCCAAAGGATTCATGTTGCGCCCTCCCGAGTCCGGATGATAAGGGAAAAGATTGATTTGGGCACAGTGATTACGGGTTGTCGACAAAGATGTCAAGAAAAGGGTTGTGCAATCGACGACTATGAAGGACTGGCGGATACGACCTGAATCCGTGACGAATATTTCGAATGCCCCATGTAAAGCCCCGGTGCACCGGCTTCTCGTACCTTTCCGGGCGAGGTTCCGGCTTGCATCCGGGGGTGAATGGCTTTTTCGGCCGGCGGCGCGGCTTCAGGTGCGGGCCGTCGGGGCGCCGCGTAACAGCCTGTTGAAAAACGCGATCTGCGGCGTTGCGCTTCATTTCTCGTCAGTGCGGCGTACCATAAGTACGCCTTATTCCTCGAAATTCGCGCGCCTTGCATCTCATCGTTTTTGAACAGGCTGCCAATTTCGAGTTTTTCAACGGGCTGATAAAGCCACATCAAGTCGACGAAAATGGTTCGACAGGCAAATGAACAGTGTGAAATTCGTTTGTTTTGTAGCATTTACGATTGACACGCCATGGCTGACGACTTAGCATACCGTGTCGAGAATGATAACCCTTTCCATTCCAACAAGGCGCCATGACCCCCATCACGAGACGAAACTTTCTCGTTTCCTGTGCGAAAACCACCGCCGCCCTCTCGGTTCTGGGGCCGGCAACCGCTCTTGCCACCGTTACGGGCAGGGAGCGAACACTCGGATTCTACAACCTTCATACCGGAGAGCATCTCGACACGGCCTACAACCGGGGGAACCATTACCTGGGCCACGCCCTGTCCAGGATCAACCGCATCCTCCGGGACCACCGCACCGGAGACGTCCATCCCATCGACACCGAACTGCTGGACCTGCTCTACAGGCTGGCCCGCGAGGTCGGAACCAAAAGCCCGTTTCACGTCATATCGGGATACCGGTCGCCCAGGACCAACGCCATGCTGAACAAGTCGTCTTCCGGAGTCGCCCAAAAAAGCCTCCACGTACAGGGCAAGGCCATAGACATCCGCCTGCCCGACGTGCCGCTTGAAACCCTGTGCCAGGCAGCCGTGGACCTTGAACGCGGCGGCGTGGGCGCCTACCCGGAATCCGATTTCATCCACGTGGACGTGGGACGGGTTCGTTACTGGTAGGCCCCCTTGGGAACCCCGTACAATCCATGTCCATGTAACAGGCCGTTGAAAACCCGGAATTGGCAGCGTGGTCCAAAACGATGAGATGCAAGGCGCGCGAATTCCGGGGTTGGCGCACCAGGCGTACGTCGCACCGACGAGAAACGCGCCCCAACGCCGCAGATCGCGTTTTTTCAACAGGCTGCCAAGCGTACGCGGACGGGTGACAGCCTTCGTTCTCACGTGCCTCCTCCGGTCCCCTGCCGCGATACCGCTACTCCACCAACGGATTGTAAACGGGTTCGGTCAGGGCCTCCGCCGGAAGATCGTCCGGGCTCTTGCGTGAGACCGGCAGCCGGTTGATGTCAGGCGCGGGAAGGATTGTTTCCGCCGCGCCCGGGCGGGCGGCGGGGGGCTTTTCCCTCAGTGCCTCGTCCAGCCGGCTGTCGCGGCCGTACACGTCGTCCAGGAAGAACAGTTTGCCGTCCGTAGAGGTCCAGGCGGTGAAGTACATGAGGTGGACCCGTACCGGCCTTTCCAGCAGCACCGTCCTGTTCTCGGCTTTCTGAAGGGCCTCGTCGACGGCTTCGTTGTCCCACCCGGGTGTGCCCTCAAGGACCCATTTGGCCAGTTCCGCGGGTTTTTCCACCCGTATGCAGCCGTGGCTGAGGCTCCGCACGTCCTTTTGAAACAGGTGCCTCGACGACGTATCGTGGATGTACACGGAGTGGTGGTTGGGGAACATGAACTTGATGTTTCCAAGGGAATTCCCTTCACCGGGTTTCTGCCTGATCCGGTAGGGGAAATATTCCCTGGACAGCCGGGACCAGTCGATGGTGGCCGGATCGACCACCTCGGCGTCCTTCTCCCAGCCGGAGAGCACTTCCATGTTCCTCTCTTCCAGGTAGCCGGGCTCTTCCCGCGCCTTGGGCAGAATTTCCTCCACGGCAATGGTGAAGGGTACGTTCCAGTAGGGCCGGAACACCACATACGTCATGGGCTCGCTGAACACCGGAGTGCTCAGGAAGGGCTTGCCCACGATGACCCTGGAGTGAAGGACCGTCTCCCCCTTCTCCATGGCGATCAACTTGAAGCTGGCGATGTTCACCCGCACGTGCCGGTCGCCCAGGTCTCTGGGCATCCACCTCCATCGCTCCATGTTCAATTCGATTTGACGGATTTTTTTCGTGGTGGAGGTGTTCAACCGGGCAATCGTCCTTTTCCCCACCAGCCCGTCCTTCTCCAGCCCATGCCGAGCCTGGAAGTCCCGGAGGGCCGTTTCCAGCTTTTCGCCATACAACAGGGGATCTTCCAGGTAGGTGGTCGGATAATCACCGGAATGGGCCAGCTTCCCGCGAATGTAGGCAACGCGCGGGTCCCTTGCCCCGGGCCGCAACAGCCGCCCGTCGGGCACTGGCGGCGGCTCCGGTGCTCGGGCCAGTTCGCGGTACTCCCGCAACGCCATGGCCAGTCGCCGGTACTCGTGGTTGGTGGGCGCCAGTTCCTCCAGGGCGGAATGCACCCGGTTGTTCGCGATGGCGTCGGACAGTGTCCGCGCCAGGTCGATCTCCGGGACCCATGCCTCCCAATGGGCATGCACCGTTTCCGGGTCGACCCGGCCTGAATGGAGATGGGAGGCGTAGAGCAGAAAGGCGTCCGTGAGCAACACGTCGACGGAGGCCATGGTGCGGGGCGCGAGCGAGGCTTCGATCCGCGTGTACAGTTCCACGTCCGTGATGAGGTTGCGTAAAACGTGGAGGTGGTAATCCCCGGAGGACAGGCCGTGATAACCGGCCTCGGATATGGCGTCCACGAGGTCCGCGGCGTGGGGAAGCATTCCCTTTTGCCCGATCCAGGCGGGGGCGTATCCTCGTTCCTCATAAAAGGCCGGGACCGAGGAAACACCGCACAGCAGCTCTCCCTGACAGTTCAAAAACCGTGTTTCCCCGCCCGGCTTCAGGATTTCCCTTATTGCCTCGCCCACGGTCATCGGGGTGAATCGACCGGGCCCGGCCAGACCCGCTGTTCCCATGGCTCCCGGGGCCCCTGACGGGAGAAAAAACAGTACCACGGCAAATACGGCCCACGAAGCGAGGATTCTTCCATGAAAGCCATTCATCATCGCACCTTGGAGGAGCATTTGTTTCGGGCGGGAGAATACCCTTTGTTAAGGTAGCAACATTCAAAGGTATGTCGAGACGAAAAACGATTATAGGGTACAAGTACCTTTTATTATTCCTTTTTTTGCCTGAAGAATTCGTCGTGTGGGATGTGCGCCCGTTTTGCATTGTCACCGGAATATCACCTCTTGACTGTGACGGATTACCGGTATACAGTGCACCCGATTTTCCCGTCGACAAATTATCATTCCGACAAGGATCGTCCCATGCTCCGCTTCGGCGCCGAAAGGGACCTGATGCGCGAAATGAACGAGCAGGATCTGAGGCTCGGTCTGCTCGCGCTACTGGTCGCCATGTGCAAGGCCCACCTCGACGAATGCCCTTTTGGCGTATTCCGCAGACACGCCGTGGTGCAGTGCGCGCGCTGGGCCGGCGATCCCTCCTTTTGCGAAGTGGTGGAACGGCTGGACAAGGAGGCCCTTGGCGGGGAGGGCATCGCGGGCGCCCGCGCCGCGCTGGAGGAACGGGTGGCCCTGATGGTGTACACGGTTCGGGGTTTTGGGGAAAACAGGACGCTGGACGGTGCCAGGAGACAGGCGCTGGAGAAATGCGTGAAGGAGATGAGCCTGGCCCTGCTGGGCAGGACAAGGGCGCTGTCGCCTCGCGACACGAACGTCGCGTGAGGGGATCCCGCATACCCGGCGAAAACATTTCATTGATGGAGAAAGGCCCTGTTCCGGCTTGGTCGCGAGTTCGATTCGCGCGAGAGCAGGCAAGGGGCAGCGGCACTCGCTTACCGCCCACCATGGCTGATCCGGGCCGCAATCAAAGCGGGAAAACATGATAGAAAACGTGCACATGGTAGTGGTGGACGACGACAGGCTGGTGCGGGAATTCGTGTCCGCCACGCTTTCCTACTGCGTGAACCGGGAGGTCCTCTCGTTCGAAAACGGGCTTGATGCCTGGCTCCATATTCACGACGGAAGCAGGGTGGACGTTCTGGTGACCGACGTGGACATGCCGCGCATGGACGGCCTCGCCCTGGTTGAAAACGTGAAGCGCCACAGGCCTGAAATCGCCTGCATCGTCATGAGCGCGGACCCCGAGTATGAAGCCGGAGCCGAACTGCGTGGGGCCGACGCGTTCCTGGCCAAGCCATTCACCCTCTCGGACCTCTACGCCGTTGTCCAGTGCTTTGTGGTGGACGCCCCGGCGCGGGCGGTCAATGGCTGACCCCTGTCTCCGCGACCCTGAAATCAGGCGCCCTGTTTTTGGCCACCTGCCCCGCCCGGACGGTTGCCCTCCAACACGTCCCGCAGCGTTTCACCGAGGTTCTGCACGGTAAACGGTTTGGCGATGACTCCGGAGAAGCCGTAAGCGGTCGGTTCCGACATGACCGGGTCCGAGGAATAGCCCGAGGCCACGATGGCGATTACGTCCGGGTCGACTTCGAGGATGTATTCCATGGCCTCCCTGCCGCCCATGCCCCCGGGTACGGTGAGGTCCATGATCACGGCGTCATAGGGCTTCTTCTTCTTGAGGGCCTTTTTGTACATCCTGACCGCCCTGGCCCCGTCCCTGGCCGTATCCACGCGGTAGCCCAGCGCGGAGAGCATTTCGGCGGTCACGTTGAGCACCACGTTTTCGTCATCCATCAGCAGAATGCGGCCCCTGTTCCTTCGGCGGGCCACCTTTTGTCCGGCCCCGTTTTCGTTTTGGGGCGCCGGCTGTTCCGAGGACGCGCGCAGGAACATCGTGAAGGTGGAGCCCCTCCCGGGTTCGGAATCCACCTCTATGGTTCCTCCATGGCGTTTGACAATGGAATAGGTGGTGGCCAGTCCAAGGCCGCTGCCCTCCTTCTTGGTGGAGAAGTAGGGATCGAATATTCTTTCCAGGTGCTCCTGCGCGATGCCCTCGCCCCTGTCCGTGATGGAAATCCGCACATAGCCGCCCGGCCTGAGGCTGGTCTCGGCGCCTTGTGGCACCTCCTCGTTTTTAACCGATATGTGGACCATGCCGTCCTCGGGCCGCGCCTGGCTCGCGTTTAGCACCAGGTTCTGAACGGCCTGCCGGATGAGTCCCGCGTCCACGTGTGCGGGATACAGTTCGGGGTCCGTGTCCAGGTCCATGCCCACGCTGGAACCGCTAAGGACGAATCCCGCCGTTTCCCGCACCAGCCGTTCCATGTCCGTGCTGCGACGGACGGGAGCGCCACCCTTGGCGAAGGTGAGAAGCTGCTGGGTAAGCTCCCTTGCGTTGAGCGCGGCGTTTTCCGCTTCCACGATCTTGGCGGCGGCCTTGTCGTTGCCCTTGGCGTACATCTTTGCCAGGGCCAGGTTGCCCACGATACCGGTGAGGATGTTGTTGAAGTCATGGGCGATGCCTCCGGCCAGGACGCCGACCGACTCCAGCTTCTGGATTTTCTGCAGTTCCTGTTCGTACTTGTGATGCTCGGTGACGTCATGAATGGTCAATACGGCCGCCACCACCTGGCCGCGCCTGTCCCGAACAGGGGCCGCGCTGTTGGATACCAGGCGCCGTTCCCCCTTGCGCGAGATGATTTCCGCCTCGTCGTCCAGGCGGGCCGGCTGACCCGTTTCCAGGGCCTGTTGCATGACGTCGGGCGCGGGCTCCCCGGTCTGGGGGTCCACCAGGTTGAGCAGCCTCCCGCAGCTTTCACCCAGGCAGGAGGAAAGGACCATCCCGGTGAGGGCCTCGGCCGCGGGATTCATCAGGACCACCCGCCGGGCCCGGTCGCAGACGATGACGCCGTCGGCGATGGAGCGCAAGGTTACGTTGAGTCGTTCCTTCTCCTCCCACAGGGCGTGTTCGGCGAGGCGACGCTTGGTCACGTCCCGGAGGTTCACGACGAATCCGTTGACCACGGGATCATCCAGCAGGTTGTTGCCGAAGAGCTCCAGCAACCGGTAGGTGCCGTCCTTGTGCAGGAGGCGGTACTCCGCGGCGGGAAGCATACCCCGGTGGCGGAGCATCCTGGGCAGCCGCTCGCGCATGAGCTTGGCGTCGTCGGGGTGGAACCAGCGGAACATGTCCGTGCCCTCCACTTCCCCGGGAGTATAGCCCAGGATTCGTTCAACGGCCGGGCTCTGGTAGGTGATCACCGCGTCGGCATCCATGACGGATATCATGTCCGAGGCGTTTTCGATGAGCGCCCGAAAGCGTCTTTCGTTTTCGGCCGCCCTGGCCCTTTCCGCCTGGATCTGCCCCATTTTCTCGCGCATGCCGGAGTACATGGCCTCCAACTGGTCCGTCATCCAGTTGAAGGTCCGGGCAAGGTTGCCTATCTGATCCCGGGAGGTGATGTCGACCTTGCGGGAGAGGTCACCACCGGCGACGGCCTGGGCGGATTCGGTGATCTGCTCGATCGGCGCGGAGACGCGGCGAGCCAGAAAGACGATGCCCACGATGAGCAACGCGGCAAGCGGCAAGCCCATGAACAGGACGGTGCGGGCCAGCTCCCGCGCGGGCTGGAAGGCCTCCTGCTGGCTGATTTCGGCGATCAGGCCCAGGCCGTATTTTTCCAGCCACCGATACGCGCCGATCACGGGGACCCCGTCATGGTCCGCGTACAGCCCGCGTCCCTGCTCGCCGCGCATGGTTTGGTCGATGCCGAAGGAGCGCAGTTGCTGACCCCGCCGGACCGTGGACTGCAGGTTGCCCGCCATGAGGCGGCCCCGGCGGTTCACGATGTACAGGGATTGGCCCCTTTCCGAACCGGGATGTGCCAGCATGGATTCCTCGAGGTGGGCCAGGTTCAGGACCACGGCCAGGATGGCCAGGCAGTCGCCGAACAGGTTCCTTATGGGGCTTGAAACGACAAGGCCCGGATCCTCCCCGGACTCGTCCACCCCCATGCCGGTGACGCAGGCGCCCTTCATGCCGGACAACAAATACGGCTTGCCCGAGTGTGAGGTGTTGCGTCCGTCCGCGTCGGATGAAACCAGGACGGCGCCGGTTTCGGGGTGCAGCAGCATGACTTCCCGGATGTCCGGGCCTGTTTGGTCCACGCTTTCAAGGAATGCTTCTAGACGCGAATGGGACAGGGCATGGGCGGGTTCACCCGGGCGGGTCTTTACCAGGACCTGGACGGGTCCACGCAGCTCCTCGGTGCGGGACCACAGGGCCACGTCTCTCGTTTTCTCCTCCATCCAGTTGGCCACCTGGTTCTGCTTGACCGAGACCATGGCGCCAAGCTGCCGGACCGCGGACTCCTCCAGCGCGATCCGCGCCTGCCTGCCGGTGATGTACACGGCGAGCGCAACCACGGTAAGGGAAAACAGCAGAAAATAGGTAACCAGCCTCCCCATGAGGCTGTAGGTGAATGAACGCATTTTTCATCATTCGGAAAGGTAACCGGCGGACACTCCGTCTCTGCGGCGTCCCGAACCTCGCGCCTTCGGAGGGCGAGGCCGCTTCGATACAGTTGTCCGTCCGAGCAATCCGGTCCCTCGTCCCGCGTCCGTATCGGACACATGGACGGGAGATCGGGACAATGGCGGGCACTTTACCTGATAAATGACTGGAAGTACAGGCCAATTCACCTTTCCGTCACACGTCCCGGGCCGGATTCCGGTTACTCAGGGCGAAGGAAGCGTACTCCTGCGAACAAAAACGCCCAGGGCGAGGTTGGTGCTGTCGGTGATGGTTTCGCCCACCACCATGATCCTGCTGTCGCCACGCAGCCCGCCGTCGAGAAGAATGGAGGACGCTGCTCCGCTGAGATCCGTGGCAATCCGGCCCCTGGGGCCCACGGAGTACACGCAGTCGCCGGCCTCGGGCGCGCCGGCCGCCGAATCGAGATCCTGAAAGGAACCCCCGCCCTTGCCGTCGAAATAGGCGTCCGTGTGCACGGCCCCCCTGCCGGCTTCAAGCAGGACGCCCGAATAGTTGCCCCACAGGCTTTTGTCGGCCAGCGGACCGAACTCGCGCACACCCAGGATGAAGGCGGTGCCGCCGGTGGTGTCCGCGTCCACGTGCACGAACAGGGAACCGTCGGAAGTGATGGCGCCGCCCGTCTGGCCGTCCAGGGTCAGCCTGCCCGCGTCGTCCACGGAATACGCCCCGGAAAAGGTGTTCTTCACTCCGTCCGTGGACGCGGTTTCGCTCAGGGAAAAGCCGCCCGCGCCGTCCACGTTGACCGTGGCGTTGGCGAGCCTGACGGAGACCCCGGACTCCTGCCTGACAACGGCTTCGTATGTGCCGGCAAGCAGGTGGTCCCCACGCCCCGTACCCAGTCGCACGGCCACGGCGATGCTGTTTTCCCCGTCGTCATGGTCGGTGTCCGCCATTGCCAGGACCTCCCCGTCCACGGAAGTGGCGCCGCGATGCAACACGCCGTTGTCCATCTCGAGGACCAGTTCGCCGTGGCTTCCCGAAACATAGGAGTAGGTCCGTGAAACAGGGACCGCCAGCAGGCTGTTGGCCGACTCCGTGTACTCCCCCGTCCCCGCGCCGTCAGCCGTTGCCGTGCCGTGGGAGGCAAAACCGCCGCCGCCTGAATCGCCCAGCCGGGCCAGGAAAAATTCCCCGGAGACCAGGGATTCATCCAGCCCGGATCGATAGGAGATCAGTTCGGACACGAAAATGTTGTTCTCGGAGTCCCTGACCTGGCGCACCATACCCAGGTTTTTCGCATACCAGCGGGTGATCTCGTACAGGACGCCCTCCTCGTCCCAATAGCGGGCACTGGCCCTGATGCAGTCCGGGTAACCCGGAAGGTCCTCGTAGGCCCATGAAATGGTCCGCCTCCGGAACCACGGACTTTCCGGCTCCGGGTTCACGGAGATGTCCCGGTTGTGATAGGCTTGGCCCTGCACGAACTCGTCAAGCAGCCAGGGTTGATCTTCGTCGAAGAAGTGCCGTGTCTCGTTGGGGCCGGCATAGTCCGAGACGAAACCGACCTGGATGAGGCCTTCGGACATGTCCTTTTTGTAGAGGTCGCGGGGCAGCTGCTCCCCGGGTACGGACAGGTAGTTATAGGACTGGATGGCGACAAGGTCGTTCCTGCCAGGAACCGGATCCACCACCTCGTAATAGGCGTCGGGATTTTCCGGATCGTGGTTGTAACCCAGCTCGTAATCCCACCGGGAATGGAAGTTCGCGTAGGCGAAGGCGTGGATGTTGCCGACAACCCGGCTGGACGACGATGCCGGAGGGGCCTCACCCCCACCGCCTCCGCCTCCGCAGGATCCCAGAAGGGACCCCAGCAGGAACAAGGCCGCCAGCACCGGCATCGTTTTCCGGAAATGGAGCGAACTGGACAGGTCGCGGGCCATGATCATTTGTTGCCTCTTCCCTGACGCAGCCGCCGGGGGCGACCCGTCGGTTCATGGTATTCCAACGGACACCGGGCCCGGTTCCAGGGCGCGGACCAGGTCCACGGTGCGAATCCTGGCCAGAAGCCCCCGTTTGCCCGCGTTCAGATAAATGGTTTCCAGGCCGAGTAATCCGGCCTCGATGTAAACGGGCATGGCCACCCGGGTCCCGAAAGGCGATATGCCTCCCACCAGGTATCCGGTGTGCCTTTGCGCGGCCGCCGGGGCGCATGCACGCACCGACTTGAGTCCCAGGCGCCTGGCCAGGGCCTTTTCCGAAACCCGGAGATCGCCGTGCATGAGCACCAGAAGGGGCTTGTCGTCCCGGCCTTCGAACACCAGGGTCTTTATCACATGGTGCGGATCCACTCCCAACCGCGCGGCGGCGCCCCTTGCTCCACCGTCGGACTCGTAAGGGTAAGGAAACAGATCGTGGGAAACCCCGGCCTCGGTCATGGCGCGAATCGCGGCGGTTCTGGCAATGCGGTTCCTGCCCAACGGTCCTCCCGGATACTTGTTCTTTTCGCGCCTGCTGCTTATAGTAAGTCTGCCGGCGACGGCGGTCGGTGACACCCGCCCGGCCGTTCACGGATTCAGGAAATCGGCGGACAGGGACCTGCCGCCCAAAACCTCAAGGAATCGACCCATGCCGCGTTACAATGGAATCAACCACCTGGCAATGGCAACCCGCGACCTGGACGCGACGGTACGCTACTGGAGGGACCTGCTCGGTATGCGCCTGGTCGTGGGACTGGGTCGGGAAGGGTACCGGATCTACTTTTTCGAGATCACCCGGACGGACATGATCGCCTTTTTCGAGTGGCCCGGGGTGGAGCCCCTCCCGGAGAAGGACCACGGAGTCCCCGTGAAAGGGCCCTTCGCGTTCGACCACATATCGCTAGGCGTGGTCTCCCACGACGACCTGTGGGAGGTGCGGGACAAACTCGAAGCGGCGGGTTTCTTCGTGTCCGAACCCGTGGATCACGGTTTCATCCATTCCATTTACAGCCATGACCCGAATGGCATACCAGTGGAATTCTCCGTTGCCGCCGGGCGCGAGGACCCCAGGGACAGGCCCGTCATGGCGGACCGCGACCCCCTGGCCACGGCGCTGGAGGGGGCCGATCCGGTCGACGGCGCGTGGCCTCCCGCGCGCAAAACGCCGGACGCCGAACGCGCCGTGTATCCCGGGGAGGGGAGCGAGGTATTCGACACCGGGGATTGACGGAGTCCGGCCAGCCGGACTCCGCCCTGCTCTAGGCTGTTCGGGCGTACCCGGTTCAGTCCACCACGATCACCGTGCGCTCGGTCGCCATCTGGGAAACCTTGTTGGAGACGCTGCCCAAAAAGAACTCCTGTATGCCGGACAATCCGCGCCTGCCCACCACGATTACGTCGTACGACCCTTTTTTCGCTTCGGCCAGAATGTCCCGGGCCACACCGCGTTCCTTCTTCTTGAGGTTGACGCTTACCGCCTCCTCGGCGAAACCCGCGGCCACGAGACGCCGTTTGGCCCCTTCCGCGAAACTCTTGAGGGCGGCGCGCTTGCTGTCCTCAACGCTGCAGAAGGCGGCCTGGTGCTCCTTGAACACCGGCACCAGGGACGGACTGTCCAGACCGCAGGCCGCCGCGGGTTCGGGAACCACGCTCAGTATGGTCACCAGCGAGTCCGCGGGCATGGATTCCGCCACGAAAGCCACGGCCTTTGACGAGTTTTCCGATTCATCCACCGCAAGAAGTATCTTTTTCGCCATGTTCGGTTCTCCTGTCTCTCGCACAGCGTCGAGTCCATGGGTCAAGAAGGTTTGAACAAATCCTGAATCCGCGCCCAATCTTCCAAATAACCCGTGAAAAGCCTCACCATACACGCATCTCGTACTTTTCCACACGGGTTTTCGGGTTCGCCTGACGGGTGAAAGACCTTTTCGGCCCGCGGCGCGGCCCCGGGTAAATGTATGCCCTGCTTCCACCGCCTGTCAATGGCGCTCGATCAGCTCCGGGCGGGGCCAGAGAGGCCGGGAAGCGGCACCGGGCAGGCGAGTGGGAGGAGGCGAACGCGTTTGCCGGAACCCTTTGCCGCTTCCAGGAAGAAGTCCACGGACCGGTGTGCGTGTTTCAGCCAGCGAACCGGTTGGTCCAGCGGCAGGGCAAAATTGTCCCAGTGGGTCAGGTACACGCAATCCGCTCCCACCGCCTCCACGCTCTGTTCATAATACTCCCGCATGTACGCCTCGCTCTTCATGTCAAGCCCACCAATGCCCAGGATCGCCGTGTCCGCGCGCACTCCGTCCAGGGCCCCGGGGATGAAACCCGCGCTGCCCTGGACAATGGCTCGCCCCCGGGAATGCTCCACCAGCAGCGTGTAGCAACCGCCTTCCCTGTATTCGGTCGCCCGGCAGGGTGGCCGGAGGGGCCCGGCAATCTCGGTGCCGCGGCCCAGAAGGAGCTGAAGGTGAGGGGGAAACCTGAGATGCCTGCCCGGAAGGAAGGTGACCCTGAAATCTCCGGCGTCGAACATGCCGCCGGGCGGGACCGGACGGATCATGTGCTCGGGCAGATCGCGGCCCCGGGCCACGTTGGCCGTGGAAGCGGAACCGTAAAGCGGCGCGCGCAGAAGCCTGGCGACGTCAGGGGCGTCCATGGCATGGTCGAAATGCGAATGCGTGACCGCCACGGCGTCCGCCCTGCCAAGCCTGTGAGCGGCCAGGGTCCGGGTGATGGCGGTCAGGGACGGAGACTGTTTCCTGAAAAGGAGCATGGGGCTCAGCACGCCGGGGACCCGGGTGAAGTAGGGATCCACCAGCAGTGTCGAATCTCCGTCCCGGAAGATCAGGGAGTTGGCTCCCAGAAAGATCAGCGACGGCGTGGGGGGTGGCTTGCCGGAGCGGGTCTGTACGGGAGTTTGAAAGTGATGTCGGTATGCCGCGACGCGGGGATGCATCTGTATGGGGGTCATCGGCGCTCCTGTGCGACAAAAATGCCTTTAAATGAGATGAAAATACCCTTATCGTCCTCCGCGCCTCCCGCGGCGCGGATAACCCCCGCTCGCCACGCAAAACAACGGCATCTACGCCGCCGACAGGCTAAAACGACCTTTTTCCCTTCTGCTCTGAAACCGCGTGGTCAATCCCGGTAGGACTACCCCGGCCCGGGCCGGCGCTACATGGCCAGTTGGGACAAAAATGTCGTTAAATGAGGTTTAAATGCCGTAGGCCCGCATCTTCCGCAACAACGTCCTACGGTCCACACCCAATATCCCCGCCACCTTGCCTCGATGCCACTGGTTCTCACCAAGCAACCTCAAAATATACTCCCGCTCAAAATGGGCAACCGCCATCCGCAGGGGTACGCAATCCCCCTCACCGTAAACCTTGTCCGCACTCGCCGTTATCTCGCCGTCGAACGACTCCGGCACCCCGTCGGCAAGCTCTCTGGCCCAGCCTCTCCTTCCCGGGCCGGATTCGCCCCCTTGCGAACCGTCGCCCTCCGGTCGACCGGAATCCATGTCCGGCGCCGGGGACGCTGCAGACCGCCAGGCAGTCCCACCCCGCACGTTGTCAGCCAGGTCCGGGCTTCGGCCGGGGGCGCCCTCCACCAGAAACACACTCCGCATGCCAGAGGACGGCCCCCGGGTGATCATCATGCGCGCCGGCTCCGGGCCCCGTCCGGAACCCTGTAGCCGGCAGGGAACGTCCATCCTGGATTGCTCCAGGCCGTCAAGGGACAAAAATGCCTTGCTGACCACATCCCGGTCCTCCTCCACAACGCACTCGTCCAACTCCGCGCCACCGTCCTCACCAATATCGCGGGCACCGAGGCCGGACAGTTCCAAAAATTTTTCATTGGCCCGGATCACTGCGCCGAACTCGGATACCTCGGCCACGGCCAGGACATTCTGGGAGAACAGGTCGGACTCGCCCGCCCGCCAGTCTTCTCCAGGACCTCCGGAAGACCGGATCCCGCTGGAAACCTCTTTGGACTCCCATGCGAATCCGTGGATCCCGGCAACCCCCTCCTCCCCGTATTCCACGGCAGCCAGGTAGTGCACAACCACCTCGGCGCCGCCACGCGCACGGGCCCTGGACATTCCTTCCACTGTCTCCATGTCCACCACGTCCCCGAGGTACTGGTCGAACTCGCCCTGGTAGATGTCGGGAATGAGTTCCCGAAGGTCCAGGCGGTCCAGCTGTGAATCGGAAATGCCGAAGAACTCCCTGAAACTGCCGTTGGCACCCAGCAGCCGACCTGACGTGTCGTGGTAGAACCACCAGCAGGGCATGGATTCCACGACCCCTTCGAAACGGGAGCGCCACATGAGGGCTTCTTCCTGGGCCCGTTCACGGGCCAGCATTTCCTGCTCCAGGCTTTCGTTGCATGCCGAAAGCTTGGCCGGACAGACATCCATGCTGAGTTTCAGCCGGGCATGCCGGTTCTGCAACTCCTGGAACTTCTGCTGGAGTATTTCATACCGTTTTCTGAAATCGTCCATGCGTTCGATTCCTTTCATCGCCCGTGGCCCCCGGGCCATCCGGGAAAACGCTCGGCGGACGGATTTTTCCGGTGCGAGCGTCCGCAAAAGGGCGCGGTCGGAACGATGTTTTTGACGCATTGCGGATATATGCTATATTACACGAAACAGCATCGGTGAAAAAGGGTTGCCGGGAAGAACCGCGTGAAAATGTGCCGGCGGGGTTGCGGGGCGAGGCCGGAACGGGCATCCGGCGGGGGTCCGTCCCCGGCCCGCCAGGAGTTTGCCATGAAGAGCCTTGAGATACAGGACACCCGCGTTGCCTGGATCGGGACCGGAGTCATGGGTTCCTGGATGTGCCGCCACGTGCTTTCGGCGGGATATTCGGTTACCGTTTACAATCGAACCCGGGAAAGGGCGGAACACCTCGTACGGGAGGGGGCGCGGTCCGCCGGCTCGCCGGCGGAGGCCGCACGTGAGGCCGACGTCGTGTTTAGCATGGTCGCCTTCCCTCGGGACGTGGAAGAGGTGTATTTCGGCCCGGAAGGAATATTGTCGGCCACGGAAGCCGGGATGGTCCTGGTGGACATGACCACCACCAAACCGGCACTCGCCCGGCGGATTCACGAGGCCGCGGTGGAGAAGGGGGCTGCCGCCCTGGATGCGCCGGTTTCGGGCGGTGACGTCGGAGCCAGAAAGGCGGACCTGTCCGTCATGGTAGGCGGCGACACGGAGGTGGTACACGCCGCGATGCCGCTTTTCAGCTGCATGGCCCGGGACGTCGTCCACCAGGGCGGGCCCGGAGCCGGACAGCACGCCAAGATGTGCAATCAGATCGTGGTGGCCGGAACCATGACAGGCGTCTGCGAGTCGCTGGTCTATGGCCGGCGGGCCGGCCTGGACCTGGAGAAGGTCCTGTCGTCGATCGCCGGAGGCGCTGCCGGATGCTGGACGCTCGACAATCTGGCACCCCGTATCCTCAAGCAGGATTTCGATCCCGGATTTTTCGTGGAACATTTCATCAAGGACATGGAGATCGCTCTGGAAGAGGCCGAAAACATGAATCTCAGGTTGCCCGGCCTCGCCCTGGTGAGGGATCTGTACATGGAACTGGTTGAAGCGGGCCAGGGGCGCAAGGGAACACAGGCCCTGTATCTCGCGCTGCAGCGCCTCGATGGCAGGGATGCGGGGCAGGCATGAAAACCCTCAGGCAGAGGCTGGCTGCCATCCTGTCCGAGGAACCCGCTACGGCAAGAGACCTGGCCGCCCGGCTGGGTCTGCGGGAAAAGGAGGTGTACAGCCACCTTTCGCACACCGCCCGCTCCGTCAAGGCCCGGGGAGGCGCATTCGAAGTGGAACCGGCGCGATGCGCCGCATGCGGGTTCGTGTTCGAAACGCGAAAGCGCCTGAGCAGGCCGGGCCGCTGCCCGGATTGCAGGAGCGAACGCATCGAGGACCCCGTGTTCCACGTCCGGGGCGACCCCCTTGGATGAAACGGCCCGGCCGGTTTTTCGGAAGACGCCGACATTCCCTCTGTACGGCTTGATCGTATACCGGGCAACCGGGCCGATTCACGGCTGGCTTCCGGATCGGTAAGGTGAAGAGGCTGAGCAGGGTAGTGAATTGCCCTTGCATTTTTGATAATAATTATTATTATTGGTCATGAACCTCAGCAATGGGAGGACAACCATGGCCAATCTCACCAGCTTCAAGGACCTGCTCATCGACTGGGACCTCACTCCCGAGGACGCAGTCACCATGTACCTCGAATGGGGCAACAACAACTGGCATTCCCCGCACCCGCCCGTGCGGTCCAAGGACGACGTGTCCACTTATTTCGTGGTGGACAACTGGGGGACAAGACCCCAGGTTCGCCTGGTACGCAGAAACTCCGACGAAGCTGTCGACCTGGCGACACTGGACCTGCCGGACAGCCTGGTCAAGGGGTTCCATAACGAATTCGGAGGACTCAAGGGGGTGTTCGCCCCCACGGACGACATCAAGCGATGGCTGCGTGGCCAACTGGGCCACTGAATGGCGGGAAGGGGGCCATGTAACCTGTCCGGCCCCCCTGGACGCCATGCGTAAAGGCGGCGGATGAGCGTCCCTGTGGGAAAACCGTGAGGTTTTCCGAATGCCTGTCCCTGCCGGCATCTGCACGGCCGGGCTCGCGGGCGGCCGGAAGTGGTCCGCGCGCCTGGTGAAAAGAGCGGCGAGGCACCCTGCCTCGCCGCTCTGGCCATCCGTCGGACATGACAGGCCGGTGGCTTACTGGTTGCGGTAATCCCTCAAATGCCCCTGCAACTCCTCCAAAAGTTCAGGCTCGTACAACTTTCCGGCCATGGTGTCGTACACCTTGACGGCCTGGCTCTTCAACGTAGCGTAATCCTTTTCGTCCATCTTCACCTCGCGCACTCCGTACCTGATCATCGCGTTGAGGGACTTCTCGTTGTCCTTGCGAACCGCCTGGACAAATCTCGCCACCAGCTCGGACCGTTGATTGAGCATCGCTTTTTGATGCGTTTCCGGAATCATGTTCCAGCCGTCCAGTGAAACGATGATGAGAGCGGGTGAGTAACGAATCTTGATGGGGTTCACGTACTTGACCACCGAGTACAACTGTGCGCCGACCATCCATATGGCCGGGGAGATCAGGGTGTCCACGATCCCCGAGCGAACCGAAGCGGCGATTTCAGGCACGGCGATGGGAATGGGGTTGGCGCCGAGGCTTTCGAGCAGGTTTTCCTCGAGAGGGCCGAACCAGGTGCTGATGCGCGCCTTTCCGAAATCCTCGAGGCTGTCCATCTTGTACTTGACGGAATATATCTGGTCGAAGTCCTGGTCGATCCATGCCACCAGTTTGTAGCCGCGGTTTTCGGCGATGCGGTCGAACGTGGAGGCCATTTTTTCGCGAATGTAGTCGACCTCGTCGAAATTGTTGAATAAAAAGGGCAGTTCCGTGACGGAGAATTCCTCGACCGCCAGCACGGCGCCCTGCGCGGAAAGGCCGGCGGCGTGCAGCTGCCCGATGCGCATCTTGCGCAGGTAATCCTCGTCGTCGCCCATGACTCCGCCCCAGTATACCTTGAGGTCGAGTTCACCATTGGTGGCCTGGTTGATGTGGGGCACCAGGATCTTGTCCACCTGAACGGCCCATCCCACCCCCTTGGGGGCCAGGGTCCCCACCTTCCATTTGTACTTCGCGGCCTGAACCGTGGATGAGAGTCCCGCCTGGACCATGACGCAAACCAGAAAAACGATCGCTCCCGCCTTTAATGCTCTCGCTGCCATTCCAAACCCCCTTGCAATGCATGTTGCTCCGGAAGGGCGCCTGTACGGCCGCCGCGGCCATACGGATTCAGGATGCCCGTGCCAGTATCGGCTCCGGAAGTTTTGCGTGAGTCCCATTCCCCGGGAAGTCCGGTGCGGAACCCGGTGCGCGGCGGATCGGCCGCGCCGGCGTGACGGATGTCCGGGTGGATGTGGCGCCACAGTGCTGGGGGAACAGCTCCGTGCGGAATAAGGCACGCGTCTGGTCGAACTAGTCGGAACCGGGGCGGCAGGGGTGACCTGAAATGTGAAATACCTCACATTTCAGAACGGGCCCACTGACGTTCCGGCCAATGGTTCGGTGGTCCTGTTCCGACTTCCCGCCGCGCTGCCGGCCGGGGGTCACCCCCCCTTTCGGCTGGCCAGGACCGCCGCTCCCAGGGCCCCCATCAACTGAGGATCGAAGTTCAACGCCACAACGTCGGTACGCAACGTCTTGCCCAGCATTTTGACCAGGCCACGGTTCTTGGAGCACCCACCGGTGACCGTGATTTTCGGCCTCACTCCCACGCGCCGGGCCATGGTGAATACGCGTTTGGCCACCGACATCTGAATTCCCGCGGCGATGTCAGCCGGCGGATTTCGCTTGTACAGCAGACTCACGATTTCGGTTTCGGCGAACACGGTGCACTGCGAGGTCACGGGTATGACCTTCTTGGCCTTCAGGGACAGGTCACTGAACTCGTCCAGGGAAAGGTCGAAGGTGCGGACGACGGCCTCGTAGAATCGACCGGTACCGGCGGCGCACTTGTCGTTCATGGCGAACTCCAGCACCGAGCCGTCGTCGTTCACGGCGATGGCCTTGATGTCCTGACCGCCGATGTCCACTATGGTGCGGACCTCTTTGTCGCAGAAATGCGCGCCCACCGCGTGGCAGGTAATTTCCGAGGTGTTTTCGTTGGCAAAGGGCACCTCGTTCCTGCCATAGCCGGTGCCCACGAGATATGTCAGGCCGTCCAGGCCGGAGAGGCCCGGAATTTTTTCACAAGCTTTGGCCAGTACCTCCTGGCCGGTTTCCGTCGGATCGATCCGGCTTCTGATGAGAGCCGTTGAAACCACCTTGCCGTCACTGAGGATCACCGCCTTGCCGGTGGTGGAGCCCAGGTCGCAACCTCCGTAATACTTCGCCATAACGTGTTTCCTTTGTCTTCATTACGAGCCCGCGCGCAACGGCGGCGCGCCGTGACGGACGCGCCTTCGGCCGAGGGTCATAAAAGCCGTTCCGCGTGCATGATGTTTTCCAGAAACTCCTCGCTCTGCTTGCGCATGTCCAGTGGGCTGACCACCCGGGTATCCGAGAGGTCGTAACTGATGTTCAGAAGCGGAATGCCCCGCTCCCTGCACTTTTCACGGAACATGCCGGACAGGGCCATGGTGTTTTTGCACCCGATATGCCCGGCCATCCAGATCATGTCCAGGGAAAAATGTTCGTACAGGTGGAACAGGTCGCCGAAGAAGTTTTCCGCGGGCCCCCTGGTATGGCGGGCCATGGGGCCTTCCATGATGATCCGGGCAAGGCTTTTCAGCATGCTCCTCGGCGTGCCGGTGTCGATATACGGGTGCCGGTTGTAGCTCAGCATGTCCATGATCAGGGCCACGCCATAGTTCTGCTCCGCCCAGACGAACAGGTCCGGGTAGATCAGGGTGGGCGGGTTCCACAGCACCACGCGGTAGCGCTCGTCCTCCAGGGCACCCTGTCCGCGAGCCCGGATCTTTTTCGTGATCCTGACAAGGTCCTTGTACACCCGGGTGCCCAAAGGCCGGCCGGGCCGCGCGATCATGTGGACCAGGTGGGACAGGTAGACGGCCTCTCCGGCCATGGGCGCGGGACGCTCCCGCATCATGTCCCACAGTTCCATCTCGTACTCGGTGGCCCGATTGCGTTCCTCGCACACCTCGCGCAGCCTGTCCCAGTCCATGCGGCCGGGGGTATGCTCCTCGAGCCATACTATCGCCCGTTCGAGTTCGGAGGTGAAGTACTCCACGGCGCGTTCGCTGTAGAAATTGAAAGGAACGTCCAGCCGCAGCGTGGGGGCGCCGGTGACCCTTTCGATCAGCGAGTAGCTGGACATGCCGCCGTCGCAAGGGAGATTGGAAGTGATCACGGCCGCGGGCTGCGGCATGTGGCCTTCGAGGAACATCCCCATGGTGGACTTTGGCAGGCTGCACACGTCGGGCGGGATTCCCTCGTTCTCGGCGGCGTCGATGTAGGGCTCGGCGAAGTCTTCCTGGATCAGGGGCATGGCGATGCCCAGAAGCTCCACCATCCAGTTGGTGAGGCCCATGCCGTAGAGAATTTCAGGGGGTATCAGGTCCTCGTTCATCACCAGCCGGTCCGGCATGTCATACATGTCCTCCACCATGTGGGCGATGCCCCGGACGACGGCGGACATGGCCATGGCGTTGGCTTCCCGGTATGGTCCAGTGCGGGTGCGGGTGGCCATGTCCAGGATGCGATTGGCCTTGAGGAGGTAGCGCAGCCATGGGAGGCGCCGCACTTCCCGGGCCACGAAAACCGGACCCTGGCGCAGGGAAAACCTGACCATGCCGGCGGTTTGCTGGGCGAAGTACCGGGCGTTGACCAGATGGTCCCTGTAAGTGGCGTCCGCGCTTTTGAGGTCGTCGAGTCTCATGGTATTTCTTCCCGTCCGCCGGCGGGATCGCGCCGGCAAGGATGAGGGTCGGGGCTCATTTGCCCAGGCTTTCCAGGAACGCCTGTACCCGGGTGGTCAGCTGGCCTTCGCCGGACAGACCGTACTCGCGTTCCAGGCGAAGAACGGGTACCCCCGATTCCCGGAGCGCGGCCACGATGGGGCTGGATTCCACGCCCCAGGTGTCGCAGAATTTCATGGTCTGGAGCACAACCCCGTCCGCCTTGTACTCGTGGTACGCCTCCCTGATCTCCTCGACCCTGTCCCTGTGGGCCTCCATCATCCGGGGACACGAGATGTTGGACAAGGTGTGTCGCGCCAGGTTTTCATACGGCTCGCCCTCCTCGGCCACGGGCCGCAACGCCGGGATGGAGCCCGTGCAGGTCCTGTCCGCCACCACCAGGCCGCCGACCGATTCCACCAGCCGGACATATTCGGGGTCGTCGCAATTGCTGCCCGCCAGGAGCAGGCGGGCCCTGTAGTCGGAAACCGTGTCGTCCGACGCCTTGAGCTGTTCCACCACGCTCCGCAGTTTGTCCATGACCAGCCATTTCGGAGAGACCATGCAGGCGGTGAGCAGGCCATGAAACTGGGTGCCCGTCAGCGGCGGGTTCTCTCTTCGGCGCAGTTTTGCGAGGTCCCGTAACAGGGCGAGGTACTCGTTGTGCCGCTTTATGGACTCCCGCAAGGACTCTTCGCCCATGTCCACCCCGTATTCAGCGGCCAGCCTTTCGGCCAGCATGCGCAGTTCCTCGCACTGCCACTTGACGGCGGCCTCGCCGGAGCGGTGGGGGACGTCCATTATGTGCAGGAAGGACGGCTTGACCACGTACTCCAGGTTGTCGTACAGCCGGCGCATGTGGTCGCAACTGGACACGAACACCCATCCATCCAGGTTGTCGTAAAAGAAATCCAGGGCGTATTCCAGGATGCTGCGGGTGTAGCTGCAGATCACGCTGGAAAGGTAGGTGTCCGCCATGGGCGTCCCGGACACCCCGGGCGCGCGCAGGCGAACGGAAAACAGGCCGTCCACGTTCAGCATGGGCTCGGGAACGTAGCTGCACGTGTAGCCAAGGGCCTTTTTGCCCGCATCCTGGGCCTCGTCCACCAGCCGGTTCAGCGGCTGCTCTATCAGTTCGCTGTAGAAATCAGGTACCTGCGGTTGCTTCATGGCAGCTTCTCCACGTCCTTATGTAGGCAGCAGACCGATGCTTCGCGCGATGTCCTCGGCGGCGAGCACGGCCGGATTGTCGTCGGCAAGGTTCCAGAGGCTGACGCCCTGGCGGTCATGCCGCTTCAGTTCCTCGTCTTCGGGTATGGATCCGGCAATGGGCACGCCCTCGGGAAGGACGGCGTCCTGCCACGGCATGGCGCGGTTCACCACCACCCGGACGTTCTCCGGGCCCACCATGTCCATGATGATGGCGATGGTGTCTGCGCTGCGGGCCGAGCCGTCTGAAACCGCGAGAACCGCGGTCACGCTCCGGGTCACTTCCCGGCTGATCTGTTCCAGACCCGCCTCCGCGTCGATCAACACCGAGGCGAAGGGTTCCACAAGCAGGTCGATGGCCTGGCGAAGAAGGGTGTTGGCCGGGCAAAAACACCCCTTCCGGGAATTTCTGCCCATGGCCAGAAGGGCGTACCCCTCCCGCTCCTCCAGCGCCTCCATCACCATGTAGTCAAGCTGGGTGGCGATACGGTCCTTGGTGGCGTCGTCCGCGTTGCGCGCGGACCTGATGAGGTGGTCCCGCACCTGGGCGAGGCCGTGGGCGACGTTTTCGCCGATGGCGGAAACCAGGCCGCCGGCGGGATCGGCGTCGATCAGCAGCACGGGACCGGGGCCGTGTTTGAGCATGGCCCTTCCCAGAAGGGCGCTCAAGGCGGTTTTGCCGACGCCGCCCTTTCCGCAGACGGCGAGTACCGGTTTGTTTTTCACTACCCGCTCCAGGCCCGTGGCAGATTTTTTCTAGCCACGAGGCATTTATACACATCGGTGCTTTTTGTTAATATATTGAAATAACGGCGATTATACTTTTTACGTCCGGCAAAATGCACCGTACGGGGTAGACATTTTGCACACATTATGCCACTTTTGCTTGACTTGGTAGAAAACTCAGTCCGCCTTGCGCCGCTTCACCACCACGTCCCGTAAATTGTCGCATACCGGCAGATTGTCGCAGTCGTCGCAATTCAGGTCCGTGCATTCATACTCTCCGTCCTCCCCCATGGCGAGCTTCTTGTTCCGGCCCGAGAGGATGCTGGCGTCCGCGGCCAGGGGCGCGAGTTCCTCCACGATGGTCCTGTCGCCGGTCACGAACACGACCTCCGCGGCTTCCACCTGAGCGTAGTCATCGGCAAAGGCGCTGATCAGCGCGGACCCGACCACGTGAAGGGACAACCCCGCCGCAGCCTTTTCCCTGCTGATGCGCACCCACAGCCTGCCCGGCACGGATCGCACCATGTATCCGGGAAGCCGGTGCATGAGGTATTGTGTGTTTTCGAGGTCGAACGGGTCCGGGACCTCGTCGCCGCCAAGACCGAGGACGACGACCTGGGCGAACGGCTGCCTGGATCCGGGCGCCATCCCGTCCACGTTCGGGCCCACCACGGAAACGCGTCCGTGGCGGACCAGCGAGGGGTCGCGGGTGACGAGGATCACGGCGTGCGATGCGGTACTCGGGTGGCCCAGTTCCACGTGGACGTCCTCGGAGAGTATCACCTCGGGCTTGCCCTGCCTGCGCCCGGCAAAGCCCCATCCGTCCCGGAGCTTCTCCCGGGGCATGGGTTCTTCAAAAATGACGGCCCCTTTTTCATGGGCGGCGACGAAATCCCGCATGCGTCCCACCAGGGGCGCCATGTCCTCGACCTGGTCCTGCCGGTCCGTGTTCTCTTCCTTGTCGGCACTCATCCTGTCACGACTCCATGGCGGCGCGCCGCGAAAACGCGCGGGAAAAACCGTCGAAACGGTATCGGGTCCGGTTGTCCGGCTGTGCATTCGTACGGCGGCAAACGCGGGTAAACGGACGGGCGGCAGTTGTATCGCCGTTTCCCGGTGAGCCGGGCCGGCTCCCGGGGACGGGTTTCGCGAGCTTGCGGGATATGGGCACGATGCCGGGACGTCTGTAAAACCGTTGCAAACGCACATCCATTCATTGGTGTTGAAAAGCCGCCCCAAACCAGTGGAAGACGGCGGTTACCGGAAAGGGGACACTATACGAATTTTTACGAACGGTCAAGGCCGCCGGCGGGTGTGCGGGCAGGGTCCAAAACACCGAAGTTCCCGGTCTGGCGCGGTTCTCCCCGGTCCCGGCGGAAACACCGCAGGCTGCTTGTGAAGGAGACGTACCTGTGCTATGGCACATCCACCGCGTTTCGCGTGGTGGCTGACTTCCCTCGTTCCGGGGTTAACTTGAAATCCTGCGCGAAGAGGTCCACGGCCTGTCGGGAGACCACACCGGGTGTCCATCAGGCCGGGTGACCGGCAACCTCAGGCCGACTGACAAGGAAAGGCAAATAAAGATGCCCGACATAAGGACGAGATTTCCTCCCAGTCCGACCGGCGCGCTCCACGTGGGCGGCGCCCGGACCGCGCTGTTCAACTGGCTTTATGCCAAAAAGACGGGCGGGGCGTTCATTTTGCGCATCGAGGACACGGACACGGTGCGTTCCACGAAGGAATCCGTGGATGGTATCCTGAATTCCCTCACTTGGCTGGGAATCGACTGGGACGAGGGGCCGTTTTTCCAGATGCAGCGCATGGACGTGTACAGGGAGTACGTGGACAAGCTGCTGGAGTCCGGCCAGGCATACTACTGCACCTGTTCCCAACAGCGTCTGGAGGAGATGCGCGAAAAGGCCATGGCCGCCGGCGGCAAGCCCAAGTACGACGGAACGTGCCGGGACAAATGCCTGGGAGCTGCCGAGGACGCCGTCATCCGCCTGCGTTCCCCGCTCACCGGGCATACCATCATTGACGACGTGGTCAAGGGGCGCATCGCCATCAATAACGAGGAACTGGACGACCTGGTACTTTTTCGGGCCAACGGCACCCCTACCTACAATTTCGCCGTGGTGGTGGACGACGTGACCATGGGCATTACCCACGTCATCCGCGGTGACGACCACGTGTCCAACACGCCCCGGCAGATACTGATCTACGAGGCGCTGGAGGCGCCGGTACCGGTTTTCGGCCACGTGCCCATGGTGCTGGGCCCTGACAAAAAGCGGCTTTCCAAGCGGCACGGCGCCACGTCGGTTTTCGAGTACCGTGACATGGGATACCTGCCCGACGCCCTGATCAACTACCTGGTGCGGCTGGGGTGGTCCCACGGCGACCAGGAGTTCTTCACCCGTGAGGACCTGGTGGAGAAGTTCGACCTCACCCACCTGGGGACCTCGGCGGGCGTGTTCGACCCGGAAAAGTTGCTGGCGCTGAACGCGGAGCACATTCGGGCCGCGGACTCCGGGGACCTGGCGAGTCTTCTGCCCTACTTTCTGGAAAAGGAGGGAGTCGCCGCCGAACCGGACGCCTACACCCGCGCGGTTGTGGAGCAGCTCAAGCCCCGCAGCAAGACCTTGGTGGAGATGGCGAAGGGAGCCGTATTCTACTACGCCGACGATTTCAAATACGAGGAAAAGGGCGCGAAGAAGTTCCTCAAGGGCAACGTGCGCGAGCCCATGTACACCCTTTTGGAAAAGATGGAGGCCATGGCCCCGGACAGGTTCGGCGACGAGGCGGCCCTCGAGGCCATGTTCAACGAGGTGGTTGACGCCCACGGGATCAAGCTGGGCAAGATCGCCCAGCCCGTGCGCGTGGCCCTTACCGGACGCACCGCCAGCCCCGGCATCTTCGAGATGATTTCACTGCTGGGAAAGGACCGGGTGGTGTCCCGCGTTCGCCGGGCCCTGGAGTATATCGACAGGAGGGTCCTGGAAAACGGCTGACGTCCGCGATTCCTCCCGAGAGGGAGCGGGGCCGGAGGCTGGTTGGCGCGGGTCTATCAGCCTGTTGAAAAACGCGATCTGCGGCGTTGCGCTTCATTTCCCGTCAGTGCGGCGCACCGTAAGTACGCCTTGTTCCTTAAAATTCGCGCGCCTTGCATCTCATCGTTTTTGAACAGGCTGCAAATTTCGAGTTTTTCAACGGGCTGCTATTCCTCCCAGGTGCGCGCCCCCTGGTGGCGGCGCAACGCGCCCAACGTACCCACCATGGGCAATTCCTCGAACAGGCCCGAAGCCAGCGCCATCCCGTAAATGGTGCGGGGCGCCTGTCCGCCTTCGGCGGGATCGAAAAAGATGTCGTGAATGGCGAGGATGCCGCCGGGCATGACGTGGGTGGACCACAGTGAGTAGTCCGTGACCGCGGCGGTGAACGAGTGGCCTCCGTCGATGAAGACCATGGACAGGGGAGTGGCCCACTGGCGGGCCGCCACCTCGGATCCCGCGACCATCGCGGCCACGGTGTCCTCCAGTCCGGCCATGCGCAGGGTGCGGCGGAAATGGGGCAGGGTGTTCAGGGTGCCGGTCTCCGGATCATACAGGTCCGGATCGTGGTAACCCTGGCCGGGCTGCTGTTCCTCGTTGCCCTGGTGGTGGTCCAGGGAGAACAGCACCGAGCCGGCCTCGCGGCACGCACTGCCCAGATACAGGGTGGATTTGCCGCAATAGGACCCGATCTCGAGCACCGGCCCCAACCGGGCCGCCCGGGAGGCCAGTTCATGGAGCCTCCGCCCTTCCTCCGGCGCCAGGAAGCCCTTTACAGGCAGCTTGTCCAGTTCTTCCAGATTCATCGATACCACGCGGTTTCCGTCAGATGCCCAGGTAGGCCGAGCGAACCTCCTCGTTGGCCATGAGGTTTTGGCTGCTGTCCTCCATGGTGATGCGCCCCGTCTCCATCACGTAGCCCTTGTGCGCCACCTGCAGGGCCAGGTTGGCGTTCTGCTCGACCAGAAGGATGGTGGTTCCGTACTCCTCGTTGATCTTGCCGACGATGGAAAAGATCTGCCGCACGATGATGGGGGCGAGACCGAGGGACGGCTCATCCAGGAGAAGGAGCCGGGGGCGGGCCATGAGGGCGCGGCTTATGGCCAGCATCTGCTGCTCGCCACCGGACAGTGTGCCCCCCGGCTGGTGGCGGCGCTCCTTCAGTATGGGAAAAAGGTCGAATATGTAGTCCAGGTCATCGTGGACCCCGCCGCGGTCGTTGCGCAGAAACGCGCCCATGTCCAGGTTCTCGGTGACCGTCAGAAACGGGAAGATGCGCCGGCCTTCCGGCACCTGGCTTATGCCCAGGGCCACGATCTGGTGCGGCGGGACCTCGTGGATGGGTTCGCCCTCGAAGAGGATCTCCCCGGTTCGCGGAGGGGCTATGCCGCAAATGGACATCAGGGTCGTCGTCTTGCCCGCGCCGTTGGCCCCGATCAGGGTCACTATCTGCCCTTGGGACACGGACATGGAAACGTCCTTGAGCGCCTGGATGTTGCCGTAGAAGGTGTTTATCCCCTTGAGCTCAAGCATCGACTTCCTCCCCCAGGTACGCTCGAATCACCTCCGGATCCTTGCGGATCTCCTCGGGCCGGCCTTCGGCGATCAGCTTGCCGTGGTCCATCACCACGATGCGCTCGGAAATGGACATGACCAGCTTCATGTCGTGCTCGATCAGCAGGACCGTCACCCCGAACTCGTCGCGAATCCGGTTGATGAGCTTCATGAGGCGGTCCGTCTCCAGGGGATTCATTCCGGCGGCCGGCTCGTCCAGAAGTATCATGAACGGTTCGGTCGCGAGGGCGCGGGCGATTTCCAGGCGGCGCTGCATGCCGTAGGGCAGGTTTTTGGCAAGTTCGTTCACGAACTGGTCCAGGCCGATCTGCCTGAGCAGGCGGTAGCAGTACTCCACCACCTCCTGCTCCTCGCGTTTCATGTACCGGCTCCGGCTCATGGCGCCGAGGATGGTGGCATGCATTCGGCAGTGGCGGCCGATCATCACGTTTTCCAGAACCGTCATGTTCTGGAACAGCCGGATGTTCTGAAACGTCCGGGCAAGCCCCTGTTCGGTCACCTTGTTCGGCTTGTACCCGTTGATCCGCAGTCTTTTGCCGTCAGGCCGGGTAACGTGGACGTCCCCGCCGGTAGGGTTGTACATGCCCGTAATGCAGTTGAATATCGTCGTCTTGCCTGCGCCGTTGGGCCCGATGAGGGCCATGATCTCGCTCTTGTTCACGTTGAACGTGATTCTGTCCAGCGCGCGAAGGCCGCCGAAGTCCATGGTGAGACGGTTGAGTTCCAGAATGGGTTCCATGCGTTGCTTGTCCGCCGGCGCGATGCCGGCTCTGCCGTTTTGGGAAGACTTCCCGTTGTTCTTCCGCCGCGCGCGCCGTTACAGCTGCCTTGGCGGCACGATTCCCTCGTCGACCTTCTTGAGCCCGTACTCCGGCTCCTCGCCGGCGCCCTTGTATTCGTAGCGCTTCCGGCTGGCCGTGATGATACCCTGGGGACGGAACACCATGACCAGCACCAGGGCCGCTCCGAACAGCACCATCCGGTACTCGGAGAACTCGCGGAAATACTCGGGCATCAGCTTGATGACCAGGGCCCCCACGATTACGCCCACGATCGAGCCCATGCCCCCCAGGACGACGATGCAAAGGATGATCACCGATTCCCAGAAGGTGAAGCTCGCGGGATTGATGAAGTGGGACTGCGCGGCGAACACGACCCCGGCCATACCGGCCCACGTGGCGCCCAGGCCGAAGGCGGTGAGCTTGGTCCGGGTCTTGTCGATGCCCATGGCCTGGCAGGCGATTTCGTCCTCCCGGAGCGCCATCCAGGCCCGGCCCACGCGGGAGTTCTGCAGCCTGT
Organism: Desulfatibacillaceae bacterium; assembly: GCA_046542385.1. Taxonomy (GTDB): domain Bacteria; phylum Desulfobacterota; class Desulfobacteria; order Desulfobacterales; family Desulfatibacillaceae; genus JBKHBM01. The sequence goes on from JBKHBM010000011.1 coordinate 53,273, forward strand.
GCACGCCGATGATGGTGATCCCCGTGACCACCAGCATGATGTAGTAAATGAATACCGTGGTGTCCTGGAGGCCCAGTTCAACGCCCACGATGCCCGGACCGGGAATATTGGCGATGCCGCTGGGGCCCTGGGAAAAATCGTTCCAGTTCTCCAGAACCATGCGGATGATCTCACCAAAACCCAGGGTGACGATGGCCAGGTAGTCACCTCTTAGCCGCAGTACGGGAAAGCCCAGCATGACACCGAAAAGGGTGCCCATGAGGGCACCGATAGGCAGGGCCACCCAGAAATTGATGCCGAAGTGCATGTTCAAAAGCGCATAGGTGTAGGCGCCCACCGCGTAGAACGCCACGTAGCCGAGGTCCAGCAGGCCGGCCAGCCCAACCACGATGTTCAGACCCAGACCGCACGCCAGGAATATCAGGGCCGAAGTCATGATGTTGACCTCGTACATCCCGGAAATCATCGGATAGACAATGGCCAGGACCACCACTCCGCCCACGAAGGGAACGGATATCCTGCGCTCCTCGCGCAGTCTGGATATCAGCGGCTTTTTCTCCCTGCCTTCGGAGGCGGCCTTTTTGCCCATCTCCTTGCGCCGTATCAGGTAGCGCCACAGTATGGAAAGAAAGAAGGACCCCACGCCGATGATGGCCAGCCGCTCCCAACGCCAGAAAACTTCCTTGTCGATGGGATCGACCCTGATCACCATGAGCGGAAAGGTGAGGAACATGAACCACAGGGCGGCCACGGTCGACTGCTTCAGCTCGCCCGCGAATGTCGGTTTGCTTTGCGCCATTGTCGTACTACACCTTTGCCGTCGTGGACTTGCCCAGGATTCCCTCGGGCCTGAAGATGAGAATCAGCACCAGGAGGGAAAAGGCGAAAACGTCCTCGTAATCGCTGGATATGTAACCCGTGCCGAAGGACTCCGTGAGCCCCAGGACCAGGCTTCCCACCACCGCCCCCGGGATGCTGCCGATGCCGCCCAGCACAGCCGCGGTGAAGGCCTTCAACCCCGCGATGAAACCCATGTAGAAGTGGACCTGGCCGATGTGGCTGGCGATGAGAAACCCGCCCACCGCGGCCAGCGCCGAACCGATCAGAAAGGTGTTGCTGATGACCCGGTTTATGTCCACGCCCAGAAGCAACGCCATCTCCCGGTCCTGGGCCGTGGCGCGCATGGCCTTGCCCGTGCGGGTGAACTTGATGAAGAAGGTCAGTCCGATCATCAGAAGCGTGCTGGTGAGAATGATGGTGACGCCCGACGAACTGATGATGTGGGCGTACGGTTCGAGCCAGCCGAACTGTGGGATGGGGAAGCGGAAGGGCTGGAACTCGGAGGTCTGGGCCAGCAGCACGTAGTTCTGCAGGAAGATGGACATTCCCAGGGCGGAGATCAACGGAGACAGGCGCTGCGCTCCACGCAGGGGCTTGTAGGCGATTTTCTCGATGGTGAATCCGTAGGCGGCGGCCCAGATCATGGCCAGCACGGCGATGAGCAGCAGAACGGCGAGGGCGGGCAGCCCTAGCTGGGTGAGGATCACGCCGAAGATCAGGGCCGTGAAGGCCCCCATCATGTAGATTTCGCCGTGGGCGAAGTTGATGAGCTCGATGATGCCATAGACCATGGTATAGCCCAGGGCGATCAGGGCATAGATGCTGCCCTTGGTGAGCCCACCCAGGAAAAGTTCAATGAAGTAGCTCCAGTCCATAGTATTCGGGACCCATGCAAAAGGCGCGGCCCGGAGTCATACTTCCGGGCCGCGCATTGAAGTTGCCGTGCCGCCGCGGGATTCAAATGATGATCGTCAGCACTCCGTTGAAAAACCGGGAATCCACAGCCTTTTCAAAACGGTGAGATGCAAAGCGCGCGAATTCCGAAGAGATTGGCGTACAACCGGTACGCCGCAACGCCGCGGATCGCGGTTTTCAACAGGCTGCTAGAGTCGATAACGACGCACTTCCCAGACAGGACGGGGGCCGCCCCTGTCGGGGGCGCCCCCCTGAATCGCCGCTGTCCCGCTATCAGTCCTCGACTTCCACGTACTTGCCGTCCTGCACCTGGTACACGGAGAAGCCGACGCCGATCGCGTCACCCTTGTCGTCAAACTTGATGTCGCCCAGAGGCGTGGCCGTCTCCCTGGTGCGGAGGGCCTCCACAATGGCGTCATACCCGGTGCCGCCCGCGTTCTCGATGGCGTTGAGCAGGCTCAGGGCCGCGGACACCGCGTTGTCATAAAAGGCGCCCGGGTCCTCTCCGTACTTTTCCTGGTGCTTGGCCAGGTACTCGATGGTCAGGGGATTGCTGGACACGTCTTTGGGGCCCGTGGCGTACACGCCCTCGGCAGCCTCGCCGGCCACCTTTATGAAAGTGTCGTCCTTGACGCCGTCATCGGAGATGAACACGATGTCCATCCGCTTTTTCCGCATCTGGGTGACCAGCTTGGAGGCTTCGGGATGGTAGCCGCCGAAGATGACGGCCTCGGCCCCGGAGCGCTGCACCTTCTGGACCACGGCGGAGTAATCCACCGCGCCGGGGGTGATGCCCTCGTACAGGACAACCTCGGAGCGCTCGTCATCCTGCACAAACTGCCTGACGAACTCGGCCAGGCCCTTGCCGTAGTCGCCCTTGTCGTGGAGCACCGCGATTTTGGTGAAGCCCAGCTTGTCCAGCGCGAAGTCCACCTGCAGGCGGGCCTGCGCGTCGTCGGGCGCGATGGTGCGGAAAAAGTTCGGGTAGTCCCCGCTCTGTGTCAGGTCCGGATTTGTCGCGGAAGGGGACATGACCACGAGGCCGGCTTCCTTGTAGATTCCCAGGGCCGCCTTGGTGGCGCCGGAGCAGATGTGGCCCAGCACCACGTGCACGCCGTCGGAAACCAGCTTGGTGGCCGTGTTGGTCGCGATTTCCGGCTTGCACACGTCGTCCTCGACAACCACTTCCACCGGGCGCCCCAGGACGCCGCCCTTGGCGTTCACGTCAGCGACGACCAGTTCGGCCGCGCGTACCGTGGGGATTCCATAGGAGGCCAGGTCCCCGCTGTGCGGACCGCCAACGCCCAGCGTGATGGGTTCGCCTTCGGGCACCTTGGCCTCGTCGGCGGAGGGAACCTCCGACGGCTCTTCAGGAGCAATCTCCTCGGCGGGAGTCTCCTGCTCCATGGGAGCGGCTTCCTCGATCTGGGCGGCTTCCTGCTGCGCGGCTTCCTCTTCCTTCTCGCCGCATCCCGCGACAAACAGCGCCGCCACGCAGACCGCGAGAATCGCCACCAGTACTCTCATCGATAAAGCATTTCCTCTTTTGTTCATATCGGCCCCCTGTACATTTTGAATGTTGAACAAATCCACTCTTCGGGACTCTACCTGATCCGACGCGAGAGTAGTCCACAAAATCCCGTGAGTCAAGACCAAAGCGAACAACGGCGCGGGCTTTCACCATGCGCCCCGGGCCGGGAAATACCGCTGGTAACTCGTCCCCACCCACCCCCGTCTGCGCGGACCCCGCGCGTGGCCATTCCGGTTCCCGCGGACGAAACAGGACAACCCGCAGATCCAAAAAAGATGTTGCCCGCCCGGTGCCGCAGAGTGTACAAAGAATGCAGGGAATGCGCGATTCTCGCCCCTGTCCGGCGAGGCCCCACACACCCGGACAGCATCGGGACGGTCTGAATGCAGGAAAGACCAAAGAAAATCGGTTTGGTGGTCAAGGAACATCCCACCCCTCTGGAAAAGGCCCGGGAGCTTACCACCTGGTTCGAGGAACGGGGCCTGGAGGTGGTGGTGCGACGGACCAGCCCCCCGCGCCCGGACGTGCTGGAATCCTCGGAGGGCAATGCCCCCGGCGACCTGGACTGCATCATGGTGCTGGGCGGAGACGGCACGTTCCTGTACGCGGCGCGGTGGATACACGACCAGCCCATCCCAATGCTGGGGGTCAAGTTCGGCACCGTGGGCTTTCTGGCCGAAACCACTCAGGACAGCCTGTACGAGGTGGCCCAGGCCCTGGTGGACGGCAACTTCACCATTGAAAAGCGCAGGCGCCTCGCCGTGAGCGTCCGGGACAACGGGCGGGAAGTCACCCGCCAGCTGGTGCTCAACGACGCGGTGATCAACATCGTGGCCCTTGCGCGCCTGGCGGACATGCGCACTCATGTGGACGACCACTACCTCACCACCTTCAGGGCGGACGGCCTGATCGTGGCCACGCCCACCGGCTCCACGGCCTATTCCCTGGCCGCGGGCGGTCCCGTGATCCATCCCAGCGTGGAAGCCCTCATCATCACCCCCATCTGCCCGTACACCCTTACCAACCGCCCCCTTATCGTCCCGGACACCGCCCACATCACCATTGAGCTGGAACGCAAGTCCTCGGATGCCATGCTCACGTTCGACGGCCAGGCGGGACTGACCATCACGGACCGTCACACCGTCCATCTGACACGCGCGCACAAACCCGTGCATCTCATAAAGGCTCCGGGACAGAATTATTTTGACGTGCTCAAGACCAAGCTGGCGTGGAGCGGAGGCAAGGGTTAGCCCGCCTGGCAGCCTGAACGGACGCCATTACAGGAGAGACGATGACTGAAAAAAGCGTGACCTTCACATCCGCCGGACTGTCCATGGAGGCCCTGCTGGAGGAACGGGACGGCGACGCGGGGGTCGTGGTCTGTCACCCTCATCCCCAGTTCGGAGGGGACATGCGCAATTCCGTGGTGGACGCCCTGGTGGAGGCCTACGGAGACAAGGGGTACACCACACTCAGGTTCAACTTCCGGGGCATGGGGAAAAGCCAGGGCAGCCACGACAACGGTGTGGGAGAAACCGACGACCTCGTGGAAGCCGCCGGATACCTCAAGGGTCTTGGAAAGAGCCGGGTTCATCTCGCCGGGTATTCCTTCGGCAGCTGGATCTGCGCGCTCGCCGCGCCCGGGCTGGATCATCCGCCGATGGCCTGGGTCGCGCCGCCCGTGAACATGCTGAAGTTTCCCCAAACCACCATGCCCGGCCTGCACACCGTGGTGGTGGGCCAGCAGGACCACTTCGCCCCCCCGGAAACCGTGGAGAAGCTCATGCCCGTGTGGAACAGGTCCGCGGGCCTTTCCGTGATCGCCGGGACGGACCATTTTTTCATGGCCTGCGCGGACCGGCTGGCGGCAACCCTGGCCTTGAGCATCCCGGCGCCATGAGGGCCGGGCCCTCCGGAAGCCGATGAAAGGGAACCGCGCCTTTGTTGCGAGCCTGATCGCCACGGGCTCCTCGTCCATTGCCGTGCAACTGGTTCTGGTCAGGGAGTTCATGGCCACCTTCGGCGGCAATGAGCTGGTGGTGGGCGCTTCCCTGGGACTGTGGCTGCTGGCCGGAGGACTGGGCAGCATCCTGGCCTCCGGGCCGGCCCGGCGGTTTCGGCGCTGGAGGGGCCTCCTGGTTGCCGGCCACGTCGTCCTGGCCCTGCTGCCGCTGGTCCAGATCGCCGCCATTCGCGCCCTGCCCGGCCTGTGGGTCAGGGGCCAGCTGCTGGGTTTCACCCCCTTTCTGGTCGGCGCCGCCGTTGCCCTGGTTCCTTATGCGCTGATTGGCGGCGGCATGCTTCCCCTTGCCGGCAGGCTGTGGCGCGGCCGAGGCGTCTCCACCCCACGGGTATACGCCGTGGACACTTTGGGCGACATCCTTGGCGGCCTGCTGTTCTCCCTGGCCTTCGTCCACCTTCTCTCCCACTGGCAGACCGCGGCCGCCTTCGGGGTGCTGCACGCGGCAGCGGCAGCGGCCGTTCTCGGAGGACGGAGCCTGGTTGCCGTGGCGGGCGGGGGCGCCGTCGCGGCCGCGCTTCTTGGCGGGCTGTCCTTTGAACCGGCCACCCGGCAGTGGCGTTTTCCGGAGCAGGAAATCCTGTTATGGAAGAACACCCCCTACTCCCAGCTTGCCATCACCCGAACAGGGGACCAGTATAACGTGTACGCGGACACCGTACCCATGTTCGCGTCCGACGACCCTTCGGTGGAGGCCATGGTCCACCCGGCGATGTGCCAGGCGGACACCGGGGCCAGGGTGCTGCTCGTCTCCGGCGGCGTGTTCGGCACGCTGGAAGGGATATCCGCGCACCGGCCCGCCAGGGTGGATTACGTGGAACTCGACCCGGCCATCCTGGCCCTGGATCCCCTGCTGGGGAACTCCCTTGCCCTTCCGAACGTGCACCCCGCCACGGGCGACGGACGCCTTTTCATCAGGAACACCCGTACAACCCGGGACGTGGTGATCGTTGATTTGCCGGACCCGGAATCGGCCCAACTGAACCGGTTCTACACCCGGGAGTTCTTTACCGAGGTGAAACGGGTGCTTTCACCCGACGGGGTACTGTACTTCAACCTCACCGGCGCCGAGAACTACCTGGATCCGGCCGGACTGGCCGCCAACCGCAGCGTGTACCAGGCCGCGGCCTCCGTGTTTTCCGAGGTCACCGTGTTTCCCGGACCCACCCATTACTACCTTGCCGGAGACCGGCCCCACAACACGGACATCGCGGCCGTTCTCTCCGCCCGGGAAATCGAATCCAGGCAGCTGGTACCGTACGAGCTGTTCGGAATGACCGACCCCATGCGCATGGACATGCTTGCAAAACAGTTGGCGGGAGGAGACGTTTTGCCCAACACGGACCTGTCGCCGCGGGCGTTCGGGCATCTGCTGGACCTGTGGCTGGCCCGTTCACAAAGCTCCCGCGTCCTGCTGTACGGGGTGGCGGGCGCCTGCCTTGTTCTGGCCCTGGCCGCGTGGCGGGGCGGGGGAGCCAACGCCGTGGTCCTCACCAGCGGGTACGCGGCCATGGGCCTGGAGCTGGCCCTGGTCCTGCTGTTCCAGGTCGTGTACGGCTACGCCTACGTGGCCCTGTGTGTCTTCATCACACTGTTTCTGGCCGGAGGCGCGGCCGGGGCTTTTGTGTACATGGCCCGGGAGCCCGTCCCCCTGGCGGTGGCCCGGACCTGCGACACGGGCCTCGTGCTGGCCGGTGTCGCGTCCATGCTGGTCGCGTGGACAGCCACCGGTCCCCTGTCTCCCCTGGTTCCGCAACTGGTGCGTTTCGCCGCCCTGCCGCTGCTGGTTGTGGCGGCCGGGGCCCTGGCCGGGGCGCAGTTCGCGGCGGTGGCCGGCATGTGCACGGGAGACGAATCGACGACCACGGGACGGCTGTACTGGGCGGACCTGGCGGGCGCGGCCTGCGGGACCCTGTTTGCCGGGCTTGTGATCCTGCCGTTTTGGGGAATAACCGGCGTGCTGGCTTCGGTGGTGGCGGTGAAGATTGCCGACCGATGGATGAACCCCGCCTTTCGTCCCAGCCCCGCATAATCCCCCCCGATCCGGGATGGTCTGATTTTGGCACCATTTTCAACCGGTCGCCATATTTTCGGGGTAAATTTGGGTATTGACAGTCAGTTTGGGATGTAGGAGACTCGGGTCATCTAGACTGACATGTCAGTCCTTTGCCCGGGCAACGATCGCGCCGCCCCAAAACCCAGGGCAAACACCCCAAAACCGGACCAAAGCTCCGGACCGGTACCCTGACATACGCCGGCAGCCAACACGGAACCACTCGTCAACGGCCTTGCGCCGCTCAAAAGGAGGTTCGCCATGCGATCCGAAGCCACATACACAACCCTCGCCACGGCTTTCCTGGTGCTGGCAATTCTTGCCGGCGGCCTTTTGGCGCCGCCGGACGGCCGGGCGGACGACAATCCCACGGTATTCAAGTTCGCCACCCTGGCGCCAAAGAACGTCGGATGGTCCCGGCACATTGAAAACATCGTGCTGCCCTACATCCGGAAAGCCACCGAGGACCACCTCAGGATCAAGGTGTACTGGGGTGGCATCATGGGCGACGACGAGGACTATCTCCGGAAAATGCGCATCGGCCAGTTGCAGGGCGCCGGCCTGTCCGGGCAGGGAGTGGCACTGCTGGTGCCGGAGATGTCGGTGCTGCAGCTGCCGTTCATGTTCAGGAACTACGAGGAGGTGGATTACGTCAAGGAGCGGATGACGGAGCGGTTCGACCGGCTGTTGCGGGACAGGGGGCTGTTTCTCATCGCCTGGATTGACCAGGACTTCGACCAGACCTACTCCGTACACCGGCCGTTGGGGACCCTGGAGGATTTCAGGGGGGCGCGCTTCCACACCTGGTACGGCAAGGTCGAGGAGGAGGTCATCGAGGCCCTGGGGGCGATGCCCGTTCCCGTGGACGTTCCCGAGGCGCCCTCCGCGGTTCGCCAGGGCATGTTCAATGTGGGCATGGGGCCGGCGCTGTGGTTCGTGGGGGCCCAGATGTATTCGGTGTTCCGGTACGTGAACCCCATGCCATTGCGCTATTCGCCCGCCCTCGTGGTCGCCAACATCGAGGCATGGAACAGCCTTTCTTCCAGACACCAGAAAAACGTGCTGTCGGACAGACAGAGGCTGATGCGGCGGTTTTGTGACGCGGTTCGCAAGGACAACCAGAAATCCCTGGACGCCATGTGCGCCTACGGACTGCGCCGCGTGGAGCCCGGGCCCCGGGAGCTGGAGGAATTCAGAAAGGTCACCCGGCCGATCTGGGACGAACTTGCCGGAGACCTGTATTCGAAGGAACTGCTCGAGGAATTGATCTCCCACCTCCGGGATTTCCGGGAGGGCGGCGCCGGTCGCTGAAAACGGGTCATTGCGCCGGGCGCAAGGCAGGGGTCGGCCGCCCGGATGATCGAAAGGGATTTGCTGATGACGCCGCGGGCCAAAGGGGTCGGGTTCAACCCCCGGGTCCGCTCACGGGAAAAGGGGGGCGCACCGGGACCGGTCACCGGTTTTTTCAGAACCCGGGTCGGGCCACAGGCAACAGCGAATCCACCGGACGCGGGCATCCGGGACCGGGCAGGCAAGAGAGTGGACGTACCCGTTCTCGACCATCTGGTCCACGAAATATCTATTTCCCTCATACTCCAGTATGAGTCGTCCCGGAGCAGGAGACGGCAGGGTCAGGCGGCAGCGGGAAAGGCCTCCGATACCTTTTCCGGTGCTTTTGAGGGCAGCCTCCTTGGCGGAGAACATCCGGGCGAACAGCATGTCGTCACAACCCCCCAAAAGTTCCCACTCCCGGCCGTCGGCCACCTTTCGGGCCAGTTCGGGGCGGGGTGACCTGAGTTGCTCCACGTCCACGCCCACCGGAATTCGGGCCACAACGGAAAGCGCCCGTCCGATTGTGTCGGACACGGACCAGCGCCATCCCGAAAAGGGGAGGGGGGCGCCGTCTTCCTTCTTGTCAAACGGTCCCGGCGGAGCGCCGGCAAGACCGGCCGACACCGCGAGCGCGGCCCGGGTGTAGGCACGGTACCGGCTCTTCCACTCGCCCCGGGGAAGGTTCGAGGTTCCGTCCGGGATGTCGGCGGCGACCGCGTACAGGATTTCGGACTCGTGGTTGTGGCGATGCCTTCGTGTCATGGGGTGAGTTCGGCTCCATGGCGCCGGAGTTCTCAGGGGACGGAATCCGCGGCGACACCGGCCATCTCCCGGATGCGCGCGGCAATGCCGTGTTCGTCGACCAGCCGGGCCACTTCCGGCGGCACCAGGTGCCGCCATGGCTCGCGCCGGGCCATCCTGCCCCGCACGTCCGTGCCGGTGATCCCCTTCTCACCGGGCCCGCGCCGCCAGAGGACCTCGGTGTCCAATCCCGCCTGCCGGAACATGCGCAACTTTTCCTCGCCCCATCCGTCGTAGATGGTCAGAAAGAACACGCCGTGCATGGGCAGATACTGGCTCCACAACTCGGGCAGGTTGATGGGAAATGGAACCACGTCGAAATCGGCCCGGGAAATTCCCGCCCCGGCCAGGGTCTCGCATACCATGAGGTAGCGTTCATAATAGGTGAGCGGATTGGCGTGGGGGTCGCTCCGGTCCGGGTCCGCCACGGTGTCCAGCACCGCGGTGGGATCGGGGTTGGTGATGCCCACCACAAGACGCAGGCACCGCGACTTCCCGGCCAGGATGTAGGCCAGGTGGTCGTTGTGCAGCACCTGGAACCGCCCGTGGATGACACCGATGTCATGGGTGGCGTTCATTCGTCCCTGAATCGCTTGGGCACGAAGGCTCTGCTCCGGCCGGGCCAGTGATGCCTGGCGTCGGGAGCGTCCATGGTGCCCGCCAGCCTGGCCCTGTCCAGGTAGTTGAGCACCAGTTTCATCAGTTCTCCGCCCCGCACCGGCCCCAGGCCGCCGCAGGCGCATGCGGTCTCGTCATAAACACTCACCCGGTCCACCCGTACGCCTTCCCCGGCGAAAACCAGCGGCACGGGTTCTCCGGAGTGGATGAGCGGCCCCGCGCTTGGCGTGGAGTGGTCCGAGACCACGGCCACCAGCGTGTCGGGGTTTTCCAGAAGGTCCGCGCACCGGCCGATGCCCCGGTCCAGGGATTCGATGACCTCCCTCTTGTGCACCGGATCCTTTTTGTGCGCCGCCTGGTCCGGGGTTTTCGTGTGCACGTGCACGAAATCGTGGGATTGTTTCAGGGAGCCCGCCGTGCGGATGCGCCGGGCCAGGTCCCGGCCCGGATCGTCCGTGTCCCTGTCCGGAAACCGGTCCATGCCGAGCCAGCCGGCAAGGCCGCCATAGACAAGCCCGGTATGTATCGACGCGGCGGCCAGGCCCCACCTCTGGGAGAAAGGCTCCACCGGCGAGCACACGCCGGCACGCTGGCATACCAGGGCGTTCAGTGGCAACTCGCCCCGTTCCTCCCTGTCCCGATTCACGGGATGGGCCGTCAACGCGGCATGGCACCGGGACAAAAAATCGTGCAGCCCCGCCGCCGTTGCCACGGCCTCGGCATCCTTGGCCCAGGCCGCCCAGGGCAGCGGAGCCAGCACCACGTCGCCCTCCCGCATGGAATCGGTGTCCGTCACGTATCGCGACACCGGTCCGGTGGCCACGATCACTCCGTCCACGCCGTGGGTGCGATGAAATCGGAAACGGATTTGCCTGGCTGTCGGCAGGTCCAGCGAGCCGGCAAGAGCCGCTGCCTCATCCTCCGTGGCGGCGGGCCGGCTCCTGGCCAGGACGAACCGCCCTTGTTCCAGCCTGACGGCGGCCAGATGGGCCAGAAACGCCACGTCGCCGGGCCGCATGGACAGCCCGGCCCCCAGGGCCTCGAGATAACCTCTCCCGCAGAATTCCCCTGGAGCATACCCGAACATCGAAAAGTGGGCATTCTCGCTGGGAAGGGCCTCACCGAGGTCGCCCGCGTGGTACAGGCCGGAACACCCCCGGGCCGCCAGGGCGTCCAGGTTGGGCGTGGCCGCGGCGGCAAGCGGAGTGAGCCCGCCAAGCTCCCGGTGGGCCCGGTCCCCCAATCCGTCCAGGACGATGAGAAGGCAGAAGGATGGCATGATCTTCCCCTGTCGACAGGTTACGGTACTCCATGCATACCGCAGTCAGGGGGTCCCGGGCAAGCCTTACAACCTGTTGAAAGTCGCGTTGCACTCCGTATCCGCACACCGCTGATCCGGCGTACCGCGGATACGCCATCCTCCCCCGGAATTCGCGCGCCCCGCAACCCGTCTCGTGTACAGGCCATGGATCATTCGTAAGATTCGCGACGGATTCACCCCCCCATGCATGGACGGAGACTGGGCGACCAATAGATACAAGCTATCAGCCTGTTGAAAAACGCGATCTGCGGCGTTGCGCTTCACTTCTCATCAG